>JBDTRQ010000052.1:0-12632 GCA_039931535.1 Ignavibacteriota bacterium | reverse complement strand
GATCCAAACAATATGGATGTACAATTGGGTTTCGGTATTTATAATTATTACGCGGATGTAATTCCAAATGAGTATCCACTTATCAAACCATTAATGATTTTTTTCCCCGATGGTGATAAAGCAAAGGGAATTGCGCAATTAAAAAACACAGCATTCAACGGAAAATTTGCAAAGTACGAAGCTCGATATTTTTTAATGACGCTTTATTATCGTTATGAAAACAATGCAGCTGCTGCAGATGAATACGCAAAAATGTTAAGTGATGATTTTCCGGATAATCCTGTATTTGAAAAATGGCGCGGCAGAATTGCTGTAAGAAGAGGCGATTATTTTTTAGCTGATTCGGTTTTTAAAGATGTACTTAATAAATCTGATAAACAATATTTTGGTTACAGCGCTACAAATACAGTTAGAGAAGCTGCATATTATGTTGCATATAATTATAAAAACAACGGGCAGTTAGATTCCGCAAAAATATTTTTTAATAAATGTATTTCAGAATCCAAAAAGATTGATGAAGAAGGTGAAGAATCCGGTTTTCAAGTGAATGCTGTTTTATTTCTTGCACAAATAGCTGAAGTTCTAAATCAAAAAGAAGAAGCAAAAACTTTATACGAAAATTTATTAGAGATGAGAGACTACGGAAATTCACATTCCACAGCAGAAAATAGTTTGAAGAATTTGAGAAATGAAAAAAAATAATTTATACTACAAAGCCCCTCTCTTTTAGGGTGCTTCGTAGAAGTCATTGCGAATCCCGATAAACTGTCGATAGACAGGTTTATCGGGATGAAGCAATCTTTAGTTAAACAATCGAATAATTTATGAGATTGCTTCGTCTCCCGAAGGGATGCCTATGGCAGAAGACTTCTCGCAATGACAATTTCAGACTTATGTAACCGGGGAGGCTATTTTACCTCAATCACATCATACTCACGCATAAACTTTTCAGCACGCAAAACATCTTCTTCGCTTCCAATAAAAACAGGAGTGCGTTGATGCAGCGAAGTTGGCTTCACTTCCAACATTCTTTGTTTCCCATTTGATGCACGACCGCCAGCCTGTTCTACAATAAATGCCATCGGGTTGCATTCGTACATCAATCTTAATTTTCCGTTTGGATTTCGTGAATCACCAGGATACATGTAAATTCCGCCATACAAAAGATTTCTATGGATATCAGAAACCATTGAGCCAATATATCGCGATGAATATGGTCTTTCGGTTTCTTTTTCCTCATCCTGCAGCCACTTAATATATTTTTTTAAACCTGGATGCCAGTAAAGATAATTACCTTCGTTGATACTGTATATTTTTCCTTTTTTGGGAGTCCTAATATTTGGGTGAGATAAAATAAATTCACCAAAAGATGGATCAAGTGTAAAACCATGTACACCGTTGCCAGCAGTGTAAACAAAAATTGTACTTGAACCATAAATAACATATCCTGCTGCAACTTGCTTCATTCCGATTTGCAAACAATCTTCCACAGTTCCCGGACCCCCATCAGGCGAGATTCTTTTATAGATTGAAAATATAGTTCCAATACTTACGTTTACATCAATGTTTGAAGAACCATCAAGCGGATCGAAAAGCAAAACATATTTGCCGATATAAAATTCCGGTGGAATGTGGATAATATCTTCTTCTTCTTCTGAAGCCATAACACAAAGATGACCGCCATGATCCATTGCTTTTATCATCATATCATTAGCAAAAACATCCAGCTTCTTTACCCTTTCCCCATGAACATTTTCATCACCGGTGAAACCAATAATATCAACTAATCCAGCTTTATTAACATCAAGGGAAATAACCTTTGCTGCAAGTGATAGGTCATGCAGAAGATCTGAAAGTTCACCTGTAGCTTCAGGATATTTTCTTTCTTCTTCATAAATGTGGCGGGCAAGAGTATTGAATTTAATTCTTTCCATTTTAGCTCTCCCTTTTTAGGATTTGTGTTAGTTGGATTTTCTTAATTCCTGATCCTTGTATTGCAACTGATAAAGTTTGTAATAAATGCCGCGTTTTGCAAGCAGCTCCTGATGATTGCCGATTTCTCTAATCTCACCTTTGTGAAGAACAATAATTTTATCTGCATTTTGTATTGTTGATAATCTATGCGCTATTACAATTGCAGTTCTTCCAACCAGAAGCTTTTCAATTGCTGTTTGAATTAATTGTTCAGTTTCAGTATCAATGCTTGAAGTTGCTTCATCCAAAATTAAGATTTTAGGATCGTAAGCCAAAGCGCGTGCAAAAGAAATCAGTTGTTTTTGTCCTACGCTTAATGTTGCGCCGCGTTCTTTAACTTCTTCTTGATATTTATTTGGAAGATTTGAAATAAATTTATCGGCACCAACAGTTTTTGCAGAGTGAATTACTTTTTCGATACTAATTTCATCGTTATCCATATTTATGTTGGATTCGATTGTACCTGAGAAAAGAAAAACATCCTGCAATACTATGGAAATGTATTTGCGTAATTCTCTTTTATCAACTTTGCGGATGTCAATTCCATCAACTAAAATCGAGCCTTTATTTATATCATAAAATCTTGTTAGGATATTTATTAATGTAGATTTACCAGCACCTGTATGTCCAACTATCGCAACTGTTTCACCGGGATTGATTGTGAAGTTAATATTTTTAAGAACATAATTTTCATCATTGTACGCAAACCAAACATCTTTAAAATTAATTTCGCCTCTTACATTTTTTAGTTCGATTGGTTCAGACGGATTATTAATAAATGTTTTGCTATCCAATAATTTAAATATTCTTTCTGATGAAGCCATTGCAGTTTGCATAATGTTGTACTTTTCAGAAAGATCACGAATCGGACGGAAAAACATTTCTGTAAATTGAATGAAAGCAAAAAGATCGCCAATGCCAACATTTTTCTGTATAACTTCACCTCCGCCGTACCAAACGATAAGAGCAATAGCGATGGAACTTAATAGCTCGACACCCGGAAAGAAGATTGCGTAATAAAAAATTGATACAATATTTGCTTCGCGATGATCTGCATTGATGCTAGAAAACTTTTTAAGCTCATCTTTTTCTTTTCTAAATATTTGAACAACACTCATTCCGGTTACGTGTTCTTGCATATAGGAGTTTAATCTTGCAAGATGAAAACGCACATCACGATAACTTTCTCTAACTTTTTTTCTAAATAGGAATGTTCCATAAATCAAAACAGGAAGAACAGAAAGCGTAACGAGTGAAAGCGGAATATCCATTGAGAACATAAAAACTAAAATCCAGATTATGATAAATACATCACTGAAAACCATAACAATTCCGGATGAGAAAAGTTCGCTTAATGATTCAACATCGTTGGTAGCGCGAGTTACAATTCTCCCAATAGGGGTCTTATCAAAATATTTTAAGGCAAGTTTTTGTATGTGTTCAAAAATTTGTGTGCGGATATCATAAAGTGTCCGCTGCCCAAGATACTGTGTGTAATAAGTTAAAAAGTATTGTATCACTGCCTGTAGTAATAAAGAGGCAAAGAGCAGCAGTGCGATTATTTTAAGTCCATCATAATTTGAATGAACAATGTAATCATCTATTGCAACTTTAGTAAGATAAGGACGAAGCGGACCAAGCGCTGCAACAAATACGTTTAATAAAATTGCGATGATAACATACTTCTTGTAAGGCTTAATGTAGATAAGAAGCCGCTTCATCAACTTGGAGTCGTATGCTTTCCCTAATATTTCGTCGTCTTGTTTAATTTCTGCCATTTTTATTTTGGGCTAAAGCCCTTGCTTATTTTTTACTTTACACCACGATCTGAAGGTCGTGACAATTGCGAATTAAATCGGTAAGACATTTAAATCAATAACCTTACTAAAGCCCTCTCCTTAGGAGAGGGTTGGGTGAGGCTTTCCTAATTCAATTCTTCAAGTTCTTTTTCAAGTAATTGTTTATGATGCAGCTCAGCATAAATTCCGTTCTGCTCAACCAATTGACTATGTGTTCCTTCTTCTGCGATTCTTCCATTTTCAAGTACAACAATTTTATCAGCATCTTTGACTGTTGAGATTCTATGACTGATAATTATACTTGTTCTGTTTATCATATATTCTTTTAAATTTTTTAAAATTGATTCTTCTGTGTTAGTATCCACCGCAGAAAAAGAATCATCAAGAATTAATATTTTTGGATTTGTTGCAAGTGCACGTGCAAGCGATGCTCTTTGTTTTTGTCCGCCGGAAAAAGTAATTCCCCTTTCACCAACAACTGTTTCGTATCCATTTGGAAATGATTTAACATCATTATCAAAGTTTGCAATTATGGATACTTCTTCAACCCTCAGATTATCAGCTTCATGCAAACCATACGATAAATTTCCGTAAACTGAATCTGAAAAAAGAAATGATTCCTGCTGAACAACAGCAACATTAGTTCTTAGAACATCTAATGGAATGTTTTTAACATCATTTCCATCAATAAAAATTTGCCCAGATGTAATATCGTATAATCTTGGAATTAAATTAATCATACTTGTTTTACCTGAGCCTGTGTGTCCAATTATTGCAAGAGTTGAACCTACGGGTATTTTTAGATTTACATTTTTTAAAACCTCAGGAAGCGTTTCAGAATATTTGAATGAAACATTTTTAAACTCAATATCACCTTTTAATTCTTTAATTGATTGAATTGTTTCAGATGAGTCTTGAATCTCATAAGGCTCGTTAAATATTTTATTTAATCTTTTCATACTTGCTTCAGCTTGCTGAATAATATTCATAACCCATCCAAAAGCAATTACAGGCCAAATTAAAATTGATAGGTACATTACAAACGCAGCCATTTCACCAAGATTCAATTCGTTGTTTATAACTTTTGTTCCACCCATCCAAATCACAACTATGATTGATATGCCTGTTATGATTGTTAGAATCGGCATGATAATCGATTGAATGCGAACAAGATTCATATTCTTACGAAGAAACTCCTGACTAAGTTCATTCCATCTTTTAATTTCATTTGCTTCGCGCACATAAGATTTGATTACGCGTATTCCCGAAAAATTTTCCTGTGCACGAGTTGTAAGCTGAGAAAAACTTTCTTGAATTTTTGTGTACTTCTCGTGAATTAGTTTACCAACTCTGTAAACTCCGTAAGATAAAATTGGAAGCGGAATTAAAGCGTAAATTGTTAGAGAAAGGTTTAATGAAATCATAATTGATACAACAATAATTAATCTTACGCTTGTATCTATCGAATACATAACAGCAGGACCAATAAAACCGCGCACCGAATTAATATCGTTGGTTGCGTGAGACATTATATTTCCAGTTGAGTTATTCTGAAAATATTTTAGCGGTAATTTTTGAATGTGTTCCCAAAAATCTCCGCGCAAATCGTATTCAATTAAACGTGATACAACAATTATAGTTTGGCGAATTAAGTATCTAAAAATTCCTGCAATAATTGATGTTCCAACAATTAAAAGCGCATACTGTAAAAGTTTGTCTGATGATACATTTTTCTGAAGTGCATTGATAGAATCTTTTAACAGGATTGGTAAATAAACTGTGGCTGCATTTGAAATTAAAATAAATAACATTCCCCAAAACAATTTTGTTTTATACTTTACAAAATATTTTTTTAGTGTTAAAAGGTTTTTCATTTAATTAATTAGGTGAAGTTGTTTTACTAAAAACTTTTTGGTTTTAATTCAGAAAGAATTTCTTTAAAATCATTTCCAGTAGGTATTTGACCCTTTAATTCTTTGGGTAATTTTTTAGTAAGTTTATATTCTGCCACACCAATCGGATTTGATTTTGTCTTTAAGGAATATTCAACAATTAAATCATCTTTTTCAGCACATAGAATCATACCAATAGAAGGATTATCCTCGATTGCTTTTTCTTTTGTGTTAAGCAAGTTTAAATAAAAATCCATTTTACCAGCGTGTTCCGGCTCAAATTCACCCAGCTTTAGATCTATTGCAACTAAAGCTTTTAAAAATCGGTGATAAAATAAAAGATCAATATAATAGTCTTTATTGCTTACGGATATTTTGTATTGCTGTCCAACAAAAGTAAAACCGTATCCAAGTTCAAGAATGAAATCACGAAGGTGTGTGATAAGATAATTTTCCAAATCTCTTTCTCTAATTGGTTCGTTTATCCCAAGAAATTCCAGATTATAAGAGCTTTTAAGAGATTCTTCCGCTTGTTCAGCAAATTTATTAGGAAGTACTTTAGAAAAATTGTTAAGTTTTTTTTCTTTGATCAAACGCTGGTAGGATTCTGCATTAATTTGATTGAGCAAAACTTTTCTACTCCAACCAAATTTAGCTGAAGCAATAATATAAAATATTTTTTCATCAAGGCTTTTATTTTTTCTAAGTATAAGTAGATTGTGTCCCCATGGAATTTCTGCGACAGCTTGTCGCAGAAAACCTTTTTTAAGTTTTTGTTTTTTAATAAATGGCAATTGTGCGACAGCTTGTTGCAGTAATTTATTTTCAGAATAAGTTTCGACAAGTTTTTTCATATCCCACAAATTGCGAGCAGAAAAACCGCTAACATTTGGGAAAGTGTTTTGTAAATCTTTAGATAGAGATTCAACAATTGAATCACCCCATTTGTGTTGCGATTGTTTTTTTATTATTGCTTCACCAATATCCCAGTATAAAAAAATCAATTCCTTATTAATTGATCTGGAAGCTTTTACACGAGCAAGTTGAATTCTTTTTTTGATTTCATTAACAAATGTTTGATAATTTCGATTCTGTGATAAGGTGTTTTTATTCATCTAATTTAGTCTATTAAATTAAACCCGGTATATTTATGCAATACTTTTGGTACAATAATTTTGCCTTCGGGCGTTTGATAATTTTCTAACAAGGAAACCATCAATCGGCTTGTTGCCAAACCGCTGCCGTTAAGTGTGTGAACAAATTCCGGTTTTTTAGTTTGTTCATTCCTAAAACGGATGTTTGCCCTTCGCCCCTGAAAATCTTCAAAGTTGCTGCAGGATGAAGCCTCTAACCATTTATTTTCTGCTGGCGACCATGTTTCAATATCATAACATTTAGCTGTAGAGAAACTTAAATCGCCTGAACACAACATTAAAATTCTGTAAGGAATATTTAATGCCTGCAAAATATCTTCAGCATCTTTTACAAGTAATTCTAATTCATCGTAAGATGTTTCCGGTTTTACAAATTTTACCATTTCAACTTTGTTGAATTGATGAACACGTAAAAAACCTTTTGAATCTTTTCCATACGATCCTGCTTCTCTTCTAAAGCAAGCTGAGTAACCAACATATTTTATTGGCAATTCTTTTTCATTTAAAATTTCATCACGATGAATATTTGTTATCGGTACTTCAGCAGTTGGAATCAGATACAAGCCATCTTTTTCAATACTGTACATATCTTCTTCCATTTTAGGGAGCTGACCTGTTCCGCGCATTGATTCTTTGTTTACAAGAAACGGTGGAAAAATTTCTGAGTAATTATGATTTTGTAAATGATAATCCAGCATAAAGTTGATTAACGAACGCTCGAGTGTTGCGCCTTTACCTTTGTAAACAGGAAAACCCGAACCGCTTATTTTTGCACCGCGCTCAAAATCAAGTATGTTTAATTTTTTACCAAGTTCAACGTGATCCATCGGCTTAAAATCATTTTCAAATTTAAATCCTTCAGGCAGCCATTGTTTTACTTCAACATTATCTTCTGCAGATTTTCCAACTGGTACAGACGAATGTGGCAAGTTTGGGATAAACCTTAAAATAATATCCATTTCTTCTTCTATAGTTCTGAGCTTGGTATCATACTCTGCGATTTCATCACCAACGCGTTTCATCTCAGCGATTATCTCTGTTGTATCCTGTCCGGATTTTTTCATTTGCCCAACTTGCTGTGAAACAGAATTTCGTTTTGATTTTAGTTCATCAGCATGCGCGATGATATCTCTGCGCTGTTTATCCAACTCAAGAAGTTCATCAATTCGATTCTTCTCGTTCTTGTTTGCAATTCCTTGCTTAACTACTTCTGGATTTTCACGAATAAATTTTATGTCTAACATTTTTTCCTCTTAAAGAAATAGAACACGGATTACGCTGATCACGCGGGTTCTCACGGATTTAATCTGTGTAAATCCGTGCCATCCTTGTTATCCGCGTTCTATTGCATTTTTATTTAACTACAATATTATAAATTTTATTTTTTACGAATATTTCTTTAACGATTGTTTTACCCTCTGTAAACTTGTTTACTTTATCATCAGCAAAGACAACAGGCTTAACTGCATCTTGTTCACTGTTCATCGGAACTGGAATAGTTGCGCGCAGCTTTCCGTTTACCTGCACAGCTAAGTTTACAGTATCTTCAATCAAAGCGTCTTTATCAATCTCAAACAAAACTGGATTTTGGAAGATAGATTTTTCATTTCCCAAAATCTGCCAGCACTCTTCGCCAAGATGCGGTGCAACAGGTGCAAGCATCGTTGCAAATCTTAGCAGAACATAACTTTGAATTTCTTTACTACAGTTTTCTAAAACTTTAAGTTCATTTATCAATTCCATTAAAGAAGCGATTGCGGTGTTGAATCTAAAATGTTCAATCTCTTCATTAAACTTTTTTAATGCTTGATTTACTTTGCGATAAACTTTTTTCTCGTTATCCGATAAAGTAGAAATAACATATTTATCTTTTGCAGAAACTTCTTTGCTTAAATCTCTATACTGATTAAACAATTCATAACTGCGAATTACGAATCGCTCAACACCGGAAATTCCCTTATCACTCCAATCACCACCCTGATCATAAGGACCCATAAACATTAAGTACATTCTGAAAACATCGGTGCCGTATTTTAAAGTGAACTCATCCGGATTTACAACATTGCCGCGCGACTTTGACATTTTTGTGCCGTCTTTTGTTATCACACCCTGATGAACAAGTTTTGCAAATGGTTCATCGCTGTTTACCAGTCCAATATCACGCAAAAATTTGTGGAAGAATCTTGCATAGAGAAGATGCATAACAGAGTGTTCTTTGCCGCCAACATACATATCAACCGGCACCCATTTATCTGCAAGCTCTTGATTGAAAGCGGAAGTAGAAATTTTTGGATCAAGATAGCGCAAGTAATACCAGGATGAATCTACAAAAGTATCCATCGTATCAGGATCTCGTTTAGCATCTGTGCCGCACTTTGGACATTTTACATTTATATACTTTTCATTTCTTGCAAGCGGAGATTCGCCGCCAAGTTTAAAATCAACATCGTAAGGTAAAACAATTGGTAATTCATTTTCATCAACCGGAACTTCGCCACATTTGGGACAATGAATAATTGGAATCGGTGTTCCCCAGTAACGCTGACGCGAAATTAACCAATCGCGCAGACGATAATTTATTTTTCCTTTTCCAAAATTATTTTCTTCAAGATACTTTATAACCTTGGTTATCCCTTCATCAGAACGAACTCCGTTAAACTTATCTGAATTTATCATCGTGCCAACTTCTGTAAATGCAGACTTTATTTCATCACTTTCATTTGTTCCCTCCTGTAAAATTACTTTGCGGATTGGGAGTTTAAACTTGTTTGCAAATTCAAAATCTCTTTCATCGTGTGCTGGAACAGCCATCACGCAGCCTGTGCCGTATGTGATAAGTGCATAGTCAGAAATCCAAACAGGAATCTTTTCGCCGTTAACCGGATTGATTGCAAACGCTCCTGTTGGAACTCCGGTTTTTTCTTTTACGGTAGATGTTCGTTCAATTTCAGTTAATTTTTTTGCTGATTCACGATATGCGTCAACATTTTTTTTAAACTCATCTGTTGTTATCTTATCAACAAGCGGATACTCGGGCGCAAGGACAACATAAGTAACTCCAAATAATGTATCAGGACGAGTTGTGAAAACTTTTATTTCATCTTTATCATTATCAACTAGTTTAAAAGTAACTTCTGCACCTTCACTTTTTCCAATCCAGTTTTTTTGTTTTAAGATTGTTTCTTCGGGCCAATCAATTTTATTGTGTCTATCAAGAAGTTGCTCTGCATAATCTGTAATCTTAAAAAACCATTGGAAAAGATTTTTCTGGATAACGGTTGTTCCGCATCGTTCGCAGCAGCCATCAACGACCTGTTCGTTAGCAAGTACAGTTTGATCGTTAGGACACCAGTTTACAGGAGCATTTTTTCTGTATGCCAAACCGCGTTTGTACATTTGAAGAAAAATCCATTGGTTCCATTTGTAATATTCCGGCGCGCAAGTCATCAACTCAGCATCCCAATCGTACATACAGCCCATTTTCTTTAGCTGTTCACGAATGTCTTCAATATTTTTTAATGTACTGTCCTGTGGATGAATTCCGGTTTTGATTGCGTAACCTTCTGCCGGTAAACCAAAAGCATCGTAACCAATCGGCTCAAAAACATTATAGCCTTGAAGTTTTTTAAAACGCGCCCAGCTATCTGTTGGTCCGTAATTGTACCAATGCCCGATGTGAAGTTTTGCACCGGATGGATAAATAAACATTACAAGTGCATAAAGTTTTTTTGCTGTGCTGGATAAATCAGTTTTGTAGGTCTTATTTTCTTCCCAAAACTTTTGCCATTTTGATTCTATTTCTGTAAAAGGATAACGCATTTATTATTTTATAATTATTGAAAAATGAAGGCAAATTTAGCCAAAAGGGAAGGGATTTCAAATTGGATTAATGTTTAGTTATCCTGAGCGGAGATGAAGGATGATTGTTTACGAGTGAATCGAAAATCACACTTCGACTTCGCTCAGTGTGACACTCGGTTTCAATTAAACACAAAAGAGTAAAGTGTTTTTTTTGCTGTTTAGAATTAACCTAAATTTGAGGAGTAATTTTTATCTAATTAGGAAACGAAATGGAAAAATCAGAAATAAAAATATTTTTAAAACACGTTCAGCTTTTTAAAGAATTTAGTGAAGCACAGTTTGATGCTGTTTGTGAAAAAGTAAAAGTGGAAAATTATTCCGCCAACAGTATGGTGTTTAGTGAAAACAATATCCGTAAAAATCTTTTTTTGATTTATGATGGTGAAGTTGAGTTATTTAAGCGAACAGCTTACGGCAAAGAAAAAAGATTATCAATATTTAGCAAATACGATTTTCTTGGCGAAGGCGCTCTTATGGATGATTCGCCGCATTCAACTTCTGCAAGAGCAACAATCAATTCAATAATTGTAACACTATCGCGAAACAGTTTTAAAGAATTAATGAAAGAGCAAAATGAAACAGCGCTCGCAGTACTTTCAAATATTGGTAAAGTTATTTCAAGACGAATGAGCGCCGCAAATACACGCGTAATAAATGTTGCAGCGCAGTATCAATCGGGAAGGACACGCAGTGAACATGATTTGCTTGGCGATAGGGAAGTACCGCACGAATATTATTATGGCGTGCAAACTTTGCGCGCATTAGAAAACTTTAACATTAGCGGCGTAACACTAAGTTTCTATCCTGTGTTGATAGAAGCGCTCGCAATGGTTAAAAAGGCTGCTGCACTAGCTAATAATGAACTTGGACTTTTATCAAAACCGATTACAGATGTGATTGTGCAAGCTTGTGATGAAATAATAAATGGAAAATTTCATTCGCATTTTGTTGTGGATATGATTCAGGGTGGGGCGGGAACTTCTACAAATATGAATGCTAATGAAGTGATTGCAAATCGTGCACTTGAAATTTTAGGATATGAAAAAGGTGATTATCAACATTGTCATCCAAACAACCATGTTAACTTATCGCAATCCACAAATGATGCATATCCAACTTCTGTTAAGATTGCTTTGATTAATTCTAATAAAAAGTTAACGGAAGTACTTCAGGAATTAGTTCAATCATTCAGAAATAAAGCAAAAGAATTTTCTCATATTATTAAAATGGGAAGAACACAACTGCAGGATGCTGTTCCGATGACGCTTGGGCAGGAGTTTGAAGCTTATGCGGTTATGTTGAATGAAGAAGTTCAGCGCCTGGAGCAAAATGTAAAATTATTTTTAGAAGTAAACATGGGTGCAACCGCAATTGGAACAGGAATAAATTCGCATCCCGATTATTCTGAAACAGTAATTAATCATCTTGATGATGTAACAGGTTTAAGCATTGTACTTGCAGATAATCTTGTTGAAGCTACTCAGGACACAGGCGCATTTATAATGTATTCTTCGGCAGTAAAAAGATTAGCTGTTAAGCTATCAAAAATTTGTAACGATTTACGTTTAATTTCCTCTGGTCCGCGAACAGGAATTAATGAAATAAATCTTCCGCCAATGCAGCCGGGTTCATCGATTATGCCGGGAAAAGTAAATCCCGTTATTCCTGAAGTTGTAAATCAAATTGCATTTAAAGTTATAGGAAATGATCTTGTTGTTACAATGGCTGCGGAGGGCGGGCAGCTTGAGCTGAATGTTTTTGAGCCGGTAATTGTTCAGAGTTTATTTGAATCAATTGAGATGTTAAAGAACGGAATGATGACTTTAAAAGAAAAATGTATTGATGGAATAACGGCAAACGAAGATCGCTGCAGAGAGCTTGTTGAGAAAAGTATTGGAATTGTAACTGCACTAAATCCAGCTCTTGGATATGAAACCTGTACAAAGCTTGCT
>JBDTRQ010000051.1:0-10201 GCA_039931535.1 Ignavibacteriota bacterium | reverse complement strand
TATGGTTTTGAGATTTATCGAGCACACACTTCGACTCCACTCAGTGTGACGGAGTGGGAGAAGATTGGGTTTGTAAATGGTAATGGCAATAGCAACTCAACTAAAAATTATAGTTTCGAAGATAAATTCGTTACTTCAGGTACATATTCATATCGATTAAAACAAATTGATAATGATGGACAATTTGAATACTCAAAGACTATTGAAGTTGATCTTGGTGCGCCAAAGAAATTTGAGTTAAGCCAGAATTATCCTAATCCTTTTAATCCTACAACAACAATACGTTTTAGTCTTCCTGAGGCAGGAAATGTAAAGCTAACACTTTATGACATTCTCGGACAGGAAATAAAAACACTAGTTAGTGCATTTAAAGAAGCCGGAGTCCACACTTTAAATTTTAATGCGGGTGATTTAAATAGTGGAATTTATTTATATAAAATTGAAGCAAATGGTTTTTCTCAAACAAAGAAGATGATATTGGTAAAATAACGATAAGTTATTTATTTACAGACAGAAAAGGCTCAGGAAACTGAGCCTTTTTTGTTTTGTAAGGATCAATAGAAATCACATCTAAAATTATTAATAAATTAAAATTTCATTTAGGCTTCTCTTTATAGATATGTTTTTTTATTTTGTAGTTACAAATAAGCTATATTAAATTATTTAATCACTATCATAAAGGGTCCCAAATGAAAAAATCTCTATTATTAATCAGTTTTCTTCTTTCGTTCATTTTTACAATTCCTGCAGAAAGCGCAACAACAAACATTGATGTAAGTAATTTTGCTTTTTCAGTGGTTTCTTTTGATGCTGCTGTAGGTGATACAATTACTTGGACTTTAGTGAGTGGTACGCATACAACAACCTCAACTTCTGTCCCAGTTGGAGCTACAAGCTGGGATTATAGTTTTACCGGAATTGGAGATTCATTCAGTTATATAATTGCTGTTCCCGGTATTTATGAGTACCATTGCTCATTTCATCCAACAATAATGAACGGCTCTTTTTCTACAGCGATACCTTTTCCTTTCTCAGAAGAATTTGATTTTGCAGCTAATGATAATCTAACTCTACATGGTTGGGTTGCTCATAGTGCTGGAGGAACAAATCCGAATACAGTGAATGATGGTGGTTTGATATTTCCAGGTTATCCGTCATCAGGAATCGGTAATGCAGCTTTAATTTCTGGAAACAGCGAAGATATTCATCGATTATTTCCATTAGTTTCCAGTGGTTCAGTATATGTTTCATTTATGATGAATGTTACAGGCGCTCCTACTGGCTACTTTTTTCATTTAGCTCCTAACCCTCACAATACCTTTGATTTTAGAGCTAGAGTTTGGTTAAAAACGAATGGAAGTAATGGATTAGCCGTTGGATTTAGTTATGCGAGTAGTGATACAACATTCACAAATTTTGATTATAGTTTAGGGGACACACTACTTGTTGTTGCAAAATATGAAGTAGTTGCTGGTGATTCAAACGATGTAGTTTCTTTATATATATTTGATAATAGTGCCCCTGCTCCGCTTACAGAACCCGCAGTACCTACTATCGGCCCAATCGTGAATTTAACCACTTCAGCCGATATAAATCCTGGTTCTATCAATATTCGCAAATACAACGCAGCACAGAACATTATAGTAGATGGGTTTAGGTTGGGTACAGCCTGGAGTTATATTGTCCCTGTTGAGTTAACCTCATTTGCAGCTTTGGTAAATGGAGCTTCAGTAAATCTTAACTGGTCAACAGCAACAGAATTAAATAATGCTGGTTTTAACATTGAAAGAAAATCTTCTACATCAAGCTGGGTAAATGTTGGATTTGTACCTGGATTCGGAACTACTTCTGAAATAAGAAATTATTCCTATTCAGATAATAATCTATCTACTGGCAAATACAGCTATAGATTAAAACAAGTTGATTTTAATGGTACATTTGAATATTCAAAAGTTGTTGAAGTTGAAATTGTAACACCAAATAGATTTGAATTATCACAAAATTATCCAAATCCATTTAACCCTACAACATCAATTAAGTTTAGCTTACCTGAAGCAGGCAATGTTAAACTTGCTGTTTACAATTTACTTGGACAGGAAGTTAAATCACTTGTTAATGGATTTAAGGCTGCTGGTTCTTATACCCTTAACTTTGATGCACAAAATCTTTCAAGTGGAATTTATATCTACAAGATTGAAGCTAATAACTTCACTCAAACAAGAAAAATGACACTTCTAAAATAATTTAGAATTTTAAATTCTAAATTTGTTTTTAGCCCTGCTCTTTAGCAGGGCTTTTTTTTTGAACTTAGAATTGGCTAATCTTGTTACCAAAATAAAAGACACACAATATGAAAAGAATAATAGTTACAGGCGCAACCGGATTGATTGGACGAAAGCTCGTTTCTGCTTTGATCCAGCGAGGTGATGAAGTAATAATATTCAGCAGAGATGCAGCAAAAGCAAAAACGATAATTTCCAATGCAAAAGACTATGTTGAATGGGACTATAACAAACCCGAGTTGTGGAAATCTAAATTAGAAAATTCTGATGCTGTTGTTCATCTTGCTGGAACAAATCTTTTTTCTAAAAGATGGAATGATGATTTTAAAAATGAAATATTAAAATCCAGACAGTTAAGCACAAAAAATCTAGTTGATGCAATAAAATCCTGCAGCAATAAACCACAAGTCTTTATTTCAGCATCTGGTGTTGGATATTATGGAAATTGCGGTGATATAATTTTAGATGAAACATCATCTGCAGGAAATGATTTTCTTGCAGATGTTTGCAAGGTTTGGGAAAACGAATCAAAGCAAGTTGAAGATGCTGGAGTGAGAAGCGTACAGATTAGAACCGGATTAGTTTTAAGCACAGAAGACGGCGCGTTAAAACAAATGCTTCCGCCATTTAAATTTTTTATTGGTGGTCCGCTTGGTAATGGAAAACAATGGGCATCGTGGCTGCATATTGATGATATGATTAGAATATATTTACACGCTATTGATAACACGAAATTAAGAGGGGCTGTAAATGCTGCTTCTCCAAATCCCGTTAGAATGAAAGAGTTTGCAAATACATTGGGTAAAGTTTTACATCGTCCTTCCCTTTTTCCAGTTCCTAAATTTATTTTAAAAATTGTTTTTGGTGAAGCAGCAGAGGTAGTGACCGCAAGTCAGAGAGTTGATGTTCAAAAACTTTTAAGCAGTGGTTATAAATTTAAATTTGATTTTATTAGAGAAGCTTTAAAAGATCTGTTATAAAATAAACTATTGCCAGTCTGGTTTTTTTCAGGAGTTTGATAATTTTGTTGTGTATCATTCAATCATTCATAATCATTCCTTAATTTTATTTTACAATTGTAAATGTTTTTATGACAGGCAGCAGCACAGTAAAATTAGTATTACGTTCATTACGACATAGAAATTACCGTTTGTTTTTTGGCGGACAGGGAATTTCTTTAGTCGGCACATGGATGCAGCAAATTGCGTTGGGATGGTTGGTTTACAGATTAACTGATTCAGCATTTCTTTTAGGTTTGGTTGGGTTTGCAGGACAAATTCCAACTTTTATTTTGGCTTCTTTTGCGGGTGTTTTAGCCGATCGATTTAACAGACATCATATAATAATTTTAACGCAAACCCTTGCAATGATTCAGGCAGCCATACTGGCGGTGCTTACTTTAACTAACACAATTCAAATTTGGCACATAATATTTTTAAGTGTTTTTATCGGAATCGTAAATGCATTTGATATGCCAACAAGGCAATCCTTTGTTGTAGATATAGTTGATGATAAAACTGATTTGCCAAATGCAATCGCTCTCAATTCATCAATGTTTAATGCAGCAAGACTTGTTGGCCCAACCATCGCAGGGATAATGATTTCGCTGCTTGGTGAAGGTCTTTGCTTTTTACTTAACGCAATAAGTTATATAGCTGTCCTCGCTGCGTTGTTGATGATACACATCAATCCTAAAACTGAAATTATCAAACCAGAAAAAGTATTAAAAGGATTAAAGGATGGTTTTAAGTATGCGTATAAATTTAAACCGATAAAAATTCTTTTGCTCTTTCTCGGATTAGTAAGTTTAACCGGTGGGCCATACACAGTGTTGATGCCTATTTTTGCAAGAGACATATTAAAAGGAAACGCAAACACTCTTGGATTACTATTCGGAGCAGTAGGTGTTGGGGCTTTGACAGGCGCTATTTATCTTGCATCAAGAAAAAGTGTATTAGGTTTAGGAAAATGGATTGCAATTTCTTCAACTATATTTGCAATTGGTTTAATACTGTTTTCTTTCTCACAAAACCTGATACTCTCTCTCGTGTTGATGTCATTTACAGGATTTGGTATGATGGTTCAGATGGCTTCCACAAATACACTTTTACAAACTCTTGTTGATGATGATAAGCGCGGTCGAATTATGAGTCTTTATGTAATGGCATTCATGGGTACAGCACCAATCGGCAGTTTAGTAGCTGGAATTTTAGCAAGCAAACTGGGTGCACCGTTTACAATATTTTCCGGTGGGTTAATTTGTTTAGTTGGATCAATTGCTTTTGCAGTTTATTTACCTTCATTAAGAAGTCATATCAGACCATATTATATAAAACTGGGCATACTTCCCGAAGTATCAAAAGGTTTGCAATCCGCCACACACTTGAATATGCCGCCGAATAAATAAAAAAGGCTGCACATTTTAGTACAGCCTTTAGAACAAATTTATTAATAAACTTGTCGAAGTGTAAATTTATTTTTTTATGTCATCCTTCGACAAGCTCAGGGTGACATAAACATAATTTCAATACCTGTAATAGTCAGGTTTAAACGGTCCTTCAACTGTTACTCCAATATATTTAGCTTGTTCTGGAGTTAGTGAATCAAGTTCAACACCTATTTTCTTTAAGTGTAGTCTAGCAACTTTTTCATCCAAATGTTTTGGAAGAGTGTAAACTTTGTTTTCATAGCTTTCAGGATGTAGCCAAAGCTCCAACTGAGCAAGTGTTTGATTTGTAAACGAGTTTGACATTACAAATGAAGGATGACCTGTTGCACAGCCAAGATTTACTAATCTGCCTTCTGCAAGTACAATTAAATCTTTACCATCAATTGTATATTTATCAACCTGTGGTTTGATGGTATTTTTTGTGCTGCCATAATTTTTATTTAACCAAGCCATATCAATTTCAGTATCAAAGTGGCCGATGTTACAAACAATTGCTTTGTCTTTCAACGCTTTAAAATGTTTTCCGTTTACAACATTCATGTTACCTGTTGCAGTAACAACTATATCAGCTTCCTTTACCGCATCATCCATCTTTTTAACTTCATAGCCTTCCATCGCAGCTTGAAGCGCACAAATTGGATCTATCTCAGTAACAATAACTCTTACATTAGCATTTTTTAATGATTCTGCCGAACCTTTTCCTACATCACCAAAGCCTGCTACAACAGCAACTTTTCCGGCAAGCATTAAATCTGTTGCTCTGCGTATAGCATCAACTAAAGATTCGCGGCAGCCGTACTTGTTATCAAATTTAGATTTAGTAACTGAATCATTTACATTGATTGCAGGAATTGGAAGTGTACCGTTTTGCATTCTTTCATACAAGCGATGAACACCGGTTGTGGTTTCTTCGGATAATCCTTTTATACCTTTTGCTAATTCTGGAAAATGATCAAACACCATATTGGTAAGATCGCCTCCGTCATCAAGAATCAAGTTTAATGGTTTTGTTTCATCGCCAAAAAATAATGTTTGTTCGATGCACCAATTAAATTCTTCTTCATTCATTCCCTTCCATGCAAATACCGGAACACCTGCAACAGCAATCGCAGCAGCAGCATGATCTTGAGTTGAAAAGATATTACAGGATGACCATTTTACTTCAGCACCAAGTTCAATTAGTGTTTCAATCAACACTGCAGTTTGAATTGTCATGTGAAGACAACCTGCAATACGTGCGCCTTTAAGCGGCTGCTTACCTTTATATTCTTCTCTCAACGCCATCAAACCTGGCATTTCTGCTTCAGCAAGTTCTATTTCTTTTCTTCCCCATTCAGCTAGCGAAATATCCTTAACTTTATATTTTAGGGAGAAATCAATTTTCTTATCTAACACAGTGCTCATTTCTTTTCCTTTACTTTTTTTATAATAATTTCTTTTGATTGAATAACAATAACTGAACGATAATCGTTCAACAAAATCATCTATTGTAATTCAATAACACAGACTGAAGTCTGTGCTACGAATTTGTATTTATTTTTTTGTATACTTTTTAAATACTGGAACAAGATCTAGTTTTTCCCATGTAAAATCTTTATCATTTCTGCCAAAGTGACCGTAAGCAGAAGTTTTTTGATAAATTGGTCTTCTTAATTTTAATCTGGAAATAATTCCTTTTGGTGTAAGATCAACTTCTTTCTGTATCATTTTTGAAATTTCTGAATCAGGAATTACGCCTGTTCCTTTTGTATCAACAAAAACAGAAATTGGCTGCGCAACACCGATTGCATAAGAAAGTTGTACTAAACACTCTTTTGCAAGTTTTGCACCAACAACATTTTTTGCGATATGTCTTGCAGCATAAGTTGCAGAGCGATCAACTTTTGAAGGATCTTTACCTGAAAATGCACCGCCGCCATGTGGTGCCCATCCGCCGTAAGTATCAACAATTATTTTTCTTCCTGTTAATCCGCTGTCTCCGTGTGGTCCGCCAATTTCAAATCTACCGGTTGGATTTACAAAATATTTTGTGTCCTTATCTAAATATTTTGCTGGAATAACTTTTTTAATCACATACTGAATTACATCAGACTTAATTTTACTTTGCTTTGCATCGCCATCATGCTGCGTTGAAATAACAACAGCATCAACTCTTAGTGGTTTATTATTATCATCATACTCAATCGTTACTTGAGATTTTGCATCAGGACGCAGATAAGGCATTAACTTTGGATTTTTTTTTCTGATATCTGCAAGTTTCTTCATTAGCTTATGAGCAAACATAATCGGCATTGGCATAAGTTCTGGAGTTTGATCGCAAGCGTAACCAAACATAATTCCCTGATCACCGGCTCCACCTGTATCAACACCCATTGCAATATCGGGTGATTGCGAATGAATTGCATTTAAAACTGAACAAGATTCGGAATCAAATTTGTAATCAGCTTTTGTATAACCAATTTTTTTAACAGTGCTTCTTACAATCTCAGGAACATCAATGTAAGTTTTCGTTGTAATTTCACCGCCAACTAACACCAAACCTGTTGTAACAAAAGTTTCGCAAGCTACTCGCGCATTAGGATCGTGTTTATAAATCGCATCTAATATTCCGTCGGATATCGCATCACTAACTTTATCCGGATGACCTTCAGAAACTGATTCTGATGTGAAAAAGAATGACATATTCTAATATTCCTTTGTATGATTTTTAATATGCTTATATGGATTTTGAGTGCCAAATTTAACTAATCCCCTCACGATATACAAAATAACTTTAGACAGATTTAGCTATCTTTTGAATACTATTTAATCAAATCTTGAGATATAAATGAAGACGAGAATTACTGATTTATTACAAATAGATTATCCAATTATTCAAGCGGGAATGGTTTGGGTTTCCGGCTGGAAATTAGCATCCGCTGTTTCTAATTGCGGCGGCTTAGGTTTGATAGGCGCAGGTTCGATGAAGCCTGAATTGCTGCGTGAACATTTACAAAAATGCAAAACTGCCACAAGTAAACCATTCGGAGTTAACATTCCCTTACTCAGGAAAGATGCTGATGAACTTGTAAAAGTTTCTTTGGATGAAGGTGTTAAAATCTTTTTTACCTCTGCTGGAAATCCAAAAACATTTACTTCTCTTTTAAAAGAAAATGGTTGTACAGTTGTTCACGTTGTTGCAAATCAAAAGTACGGATTAAAGGCACAAGAAGCTGGCTGTGATGCAGTTGTTGGCGAAGGTGTTGAAGCGGGTGGACATAATGGAGCTGATCAACTAACAACATTTTGTTTGATTCCCCAGCTTGTTGATAAACTTAATATTCCAGTAATTGCCGCAGGCGGTATTGTTGATGGAAGAGGAATACTGGCTTCATTTTCACTTGGAGCTGAGGGTGTACAAATAGGTACTCGTTTTGCCGCAACTGTTGAATCTTCCGCACACGAAAATTATAAACAAGAAATTGTTAAAAGCGGTGATCAGGATACAACTCTTGCTTTTAAAAAAATTGGTTTAGTTAGGATGATTAAAAATGATTTTGCATTCCGTGCGATGAAAGCTGAAAATGAAGGCTGGAATGAAGCGCAATTACATGAGCTGCTCGCAACCAAACGCGAACGCATAGGAATTTTTGAAGGTGATTTGATTGACGGTGAGCTTGAAGCCGGACAAGGAGTTGGATTGATAAATGATATTCCAAGTGTAAAAGATTTGTTTGATAGACTGTTGAAAGAATTTGAAACAGCAAAAAGAAGAATAAAAACAATTGGACAAGAATGAAGTGATTCAATCCGCGCGAACCCGTGGAATCTGCGTAATCCGTGTTCTATTGCGATGGTGGTAATAATACATTATCTACTACTTCATCAACATTTTCCGCTGTCGGGAAAAATGAATGTATTTTTCGAAGTACGGCTTCCACAACTGCATCAGGACAGCTTGCGCCGCTTGTTAGTATAATATTTACAACATCCTTTTGTGGCAAATAATTTTCCGTTTCAACTTCTATATGATTATGAAGATTAAAATGTTTAATTGTTTTATCACTTAAAATCTTTTCTTCGGAAGAGATAAAAAATGTTGGAAGTTTTTCCTCACACAACTCCACAATATGCGAAGTGTTTGAGCTGTTATATCCGCCGACAACAATTGCAAAATCGGCATGCTCTTTTAGCAAACCATAAGTTGCTTCCTGATTATCATTAGTTGCATAACAAAGTGTATCGCGTGTATCTGCAAAATGTGCTTTAATATTTTCTGCGCCGTATTTTTTTATCATCGTAACTTTTAACAGATCAGCAATTGCCTGTGTTTCTGTTGCAAGCATTGTGGTTTGATTTACAACTCCAACTTTTTGTAAATCTTTTTCAAAATCAAATTTATCAGAAAATTTACCTTTAAAGATTTCGTAAAATTCGCTTTTAGATTTTTCACCAAGGATAAATGATGAAAGTAATTTTGCTTCATCCAAATCTCTAACAATAACAGATTTAGCATTGATTTTAGTGTGCGAAAACGTTGCACGTGTTTCTTCATGATAAGATTTACCGTGAATTATAACTGTAAAATCTTCGTTACCAAGCTGCTCGCTTCTGTTCCAAACTTTTTCTACAAACGGACAGGTTGTGTTATAGCTATACGGATTAATACCAATTTCATTTAATTTTTTTTCAATTTCAATCGTAGTACCAAATGCAGGAATTATTACGATATCATCTTTGGTTAATTCAGTCCATTCAATCAAATGATTTCCGGAAGTATCCTGCAAAAACTTAACGCCAAGTTTTTCCAAATCATTGTTTACGCCCGGATTGTGAATCATCTCGCTTAATAAAAATATTCGCTTGTCTCGATTTTCTTCAATCGTTTTGTATGCAATTTCTATAGCATTCTCAACTCCATAACAAAATCCAAAATGGCGTGCAAGGTAAAATCTAACAGGACCAAAATCTAAAAGAGTTGGAGTAAAATCTTTTTTCCTCGGATCAAAATCTTTCCGCGCATTTTTAACTTGCTTGATAAAAGAACTTCTATAAATATTTGGGATATCAAACTTTTTCATTAATAATCTTTTAACTGCTTTAACGGATAAACAAAATCAAAATCATTTTAGTTCTTTTTATGATAAAATATTTAGAGCATCGTCAGCGGTAACTTCATAATCCATAATAAATTTCTCCTTTGTTGGTCTGTTAAAAAAGAAAAGAGTTATTAGGATCACAAAAAATGCAGCATATAAATAATTTGCAGTAATTATCATAATTGAAATGTTAAAAATATTTGCACCTTCTAAAAGTGCAAGTTTAATAATGTTATTTGTGCGATACGAAATCATTTTGTTTTCTAATGATGAACTCTTATTAAAATTGCCAACCAATTTTGTATAAATAATTTTTGATGCAATAATAGCAGATAGAATAACAACAGGAGTAACAAACATAAATAATGTGTTTAACTCCAGCATTACAGAAA
>JBDTRQ010000050.1:0-2979 GCA_039931535.1 Ignavibacteriota bacterium | reverse complement strand
CGATTGCATCTTACCAAAAAGTACGCGGACATATGATGGCTAAAGCAGGACTTGAAGCAGCGTTATGGGATTTGTTTGCTAAATCAAAAAACATTTCGCTTTCAAAAATGTTTGGAGCCACAAAAAGCAAAATTGATGTTGGAGTAAGCATTGGAATCCAATCTTCTGTTCCAGACCTGATAAAAAAAATAGATGGTTATCTTATTGAAGGTTACAAAAGAATAAAGATAAAAATTGCTCCGGGAAATGATATTCAATTTGTTAAAGCTGTAAGAAAAGAATTTCCAAATATTCTTTTTCAGGTTGATGCAAACTCAGCTTATGAATTAAAAGATATTGAGTTGTTCAAACAAATGGATGATTACAATTTATTATTGATTGAACAGCCTCTTGGTTATGAAGATATTTACGATCATTCAAAACTACAGCGTGAACTTAAAACTCCAATTTGTTTAGATGAAAGTATTCATTCACTCGATGATACTTGCGCTGCGATTGAGTTGGATAGCTGCAGAGTAATAAATATTAAACCCGGTCGTGTTGGGGGATTTACAGAATCAAAACTTATACACGATTATTGTGCGTCTAAAAATATTCCTGTGTGGTGCGGTGGAATGTTAGAAAGTGGAATCGGCAGAGCAGGGAACGTTGCACTCGCATCATTACCAAACTTTTCCTTGCCGGGAGATATATCCGCAAGCAAACGTTATTATAAAGAAGATATTGTTGAACCGAAATTTCTTGTTAATAAAGATGGAACAATGGATGTTCCCATAAAACCAGGAATTGGTGTTGAAGTGAATATGGAAATGCTTGAGAAGGTTACAGTTAAGAAAATATTTTATTAAGCTATGCAACTAAGTTGTCTTTAATAGTTCAAGAATTTTTTACCTTTAGTCAATTGAAAACCCTATTTTCTTTTTTAGTGATTCAGGCGGTGCTAATAATTGGTTAATGAGTTCTACAATCTGAATTATTTGGTTATCGTGTTCCGTTAATTTATTTCCAATTTCTTTCAACTTTGTTTCAACATTTTTATGAGTAGAAATTATTTCTCTTAATTTAACAAATGCGCGTATAATTAGAATATTTACTTCTATTGCTCTTTCACTATTTAGTACAGAGGAAAGCATTGCAACCCCCTGCTCCGTAAATACCATTGGTTTTGCACCTCCAAAATAACTTTTTGATGGTATCACATTTTGTGATACCATCAATTCAATTTCTTTCTTGGTCAAAACAAACATAAAATCTTTTGGGAAACGTTTAGCATTTCTTTTAACGGCTTGTTTAAGTGATCGTGTTTCTACTCTATATAATTCTGCCAAATTTCTATCCAGAATTACCTTAATATTACGGATAACTAAAATATTGTGAAGAATGTTTTCAGTTGGTATTTAAGATTTTGCCGCCATAACTATCCTTATGAATTTCTGAAATATTTACATTATATTTCCTTGTAGAAAATTAAACAAATATCTTTTAATTGTCACAAATTGATTGTTTATTACATTTGGAAATTTTCCGCAAGCAAATGATATTACAAAGAAGATATTGTTGAACCGGAATTTCTTGTCAATAAAGATGGAACTATGGATGTCCCAACAAAACCAGGAATTGGTGTTGAAGTGAATATTAAAATGCTGGAGAAGGTTACGGTTAAGAAAAGTTTATTTTAACTTTAGGGACAAGGCTTTCCCTGTCCGCAATATTAAAAATATAAAACCATATCATTGGGAAGGGCAAGCCCTTCCCCTACGAATTCTTGCTTTCTAATTCCTCAGTAATATTTGTAACAAACAACTCTACTTGCTGCTCGTTGCCAAGTAAATCCTGTAAAGTAATTTTACTTAACAATCCATCAAGCATTGTTTGTACAGTTTTCCACAAAGAGCGGATTGAGCAATCAATTGAGTGTGTGCAGATATTTTCTATACCAGCGTGCAAATCACAAAAGGAAGATTCATAAAGTTTTCCACCAAGTGCGGTTAAAACATCACCAACAAGAATTTCATTTGCAGCTCGTGCAAGTTTGTAACCGCCAGTTTGTCCGCGTGAGCTTTCAATAAATCCGGCAAGACGCAATGCACGTAAAATCTTTCCAACATTCGCTTCAGAAAGTTTTTCTTCTTCACTCAGTTCGGGAATCGTCATTCCTTTATCAGAATCACTTTTCCCGATTCTAAGTAAAAGTCTTAAGCCATATTCTTCTTGTGTGCTAAATTTCATTTTATTCTATCAATTGCCACGAGCTTAAGCTCGTGGTTAAAAGTAATAATAATATCTTGGCTTTAGCCAAATCCTAAACATTATAGTTTGGGACTAAAGTCCAGGCTTGATTTGTTTATTAGTCCACGACCTAAAAGTCGTGGCAATAAATTATTTTCCTTCAAACAACGGAATTTTTGATCCGCATTGTTTTGCATGCATTACCTGTGAAAACTGTTCTGGTGTAATTGATGGACCTTTAGCAGAACAATTTTCATTAAAAATATTTTTTAAATTTTCGGCAATCTGCTCAGCAGAATATCCTTCAATATCCAATCTCTGTACAAAGTGAACTAACTCACCATTCTTAAATAAAGCAATACTTGGTGATGAAGGTGGAAATCCTTTTATATGTTGTCTTAATCTTTCGACGACATCTCTTTCTTGTCCTGCAAATCCCGTGTAAATTTTATCAGGAATTATATCATTCTGCAATGCAAGCGAAACACCAGGTCTTGCACTTCCTGCAGCGCAACCGCAAACGGAGTTTATCATTGCTAAAACTGTTTTATCTTCATTGTTTTTAATTGCATTATCAACGTCTTCTGCTGATAATAATTCTTCAAAGCCAACCGCAACTAATTCATCGCGCATTGGCTGAACCGCATCTTGATCGTACATTGGTGAACGTGAAGTTATATTAAACATTTGTGCTCCTTTTTTATGTTTTATAAAAATGGCAAACTTGCCATGAATATCGATGGTCTTACC
>JBDTRQ010000049.1:0-6320 GCA_039931535.1 Ignavibacteriota bacterium | reverse complement strand
ACAGAAATAACTGTTAAAGATATTTGCTAAGGATTTGTCTATAACGAACTTGAAGGAAAAGGTTTGTTCGGACTTTCTGGTAAGTTAACAATTCAGCCGGAATATCAGCGTAATTACATTTATGCCGATGGTAAAAAAGATGTGGCAGTTATAGAATCTATTCTAAAAAGCTACCCAATAGGTTTAATATACTTTAACAAAGTAAGCGATGATAATTTAGAGGTTTTAGACGGCCAACAACGCATCACCAGTATTGGTCGTTTTGTCACAAACAAATTTGCCATCAAAGATGAAAACGGTATAGAACAATATTTTGATGGTATTGCAGCAGACAAGCATAATAAGATTTTAGAAACGAAACTTCTCATATATGAATGCGAAGGAACTGAAACCGAAATAAAAGACTGGTATCAAACAATTAATATTGTTGGTGTCCCTCTCAATGATCAAGAGAGATTGAATGCTATTTTTTCTGGTCCATTCGTAACTCTTGGTAAAGAGGAATTTAGTAATAGTCAAAATGCAAACATTCATAAATGGAGTGCATACGTAAGGGGAAGTGCAATCCGGCAGGATTATTTAGAGAGAGCACTGGATTGGGTGAGTAAAGGAAACATTGACGATTATATGAGCCGTCATCGCAAAAATAAAAACATTAATGAATTAAAGACATATTTCAATAGTGTGATTGAATGGGTGTCAAGTATTTTTAGTGATGTCTTGAGTGAGATGTGCGGGCTGGAATGGGGTCGATTGTATGAAGAATATCATAGTAAACCGTATAACTCTAAAAAGGTTTCAACCGAATTACAAAAACTTTACGATGATCCATATGTGAAAAGCCACAAGGGTATTTTCGAGTATATTCTTGGTGGTTCAGTGGATACAAAATTGTTAGATGTTAGAGTTTTTGATGAAGCAACAAAGAAAATAGTTTATACAAAACAAACTGCAGGTGCTGAAAAAAAAGAAAATTCAAACTGTCCACTGTGTACAATCGGACATGATTCTAACAAGAGTAAAATATGGAAACTTAGTGAAATGGATGCTGACCATGTAACAGCTTGGAGTAAAGGTGGTGCTACAGATATTAAAAACTGTCAGATGCTATGTAAGACGCACAATCGGGCAAAAGGAAATCGATAAAAGCTTGTACGAAATAAATTTTATTTCTTGGTTAGCAATAACTAACTCGTGGTAGTATACAATGTAAAGTCACAAAAACGTTCTGCACCATCTCAAAAACAAAAAGTTTTCCTAAAAAAACACAATGTATTTTTTCAGTTGTCAAGGGTTAATCCGAAACGGTAACAAACTAAAAACTATTATAAGTGAGACTTATGATACGTTCCAGACGCAAAAGCGAAATAACTTGTTCAATTATTTTTTTGATCGTATAAAACCTTCGAGGTTTCCCTCAACCTCTAAGGTTTGTCTAAGATTTATAATATATCAGTAACTTTAATTTTCAAAAGACACAAAAAAAGTAAACCTCTGAGGTTCAAGAAAACCTCAGAGGTTTTTTCTTGGTTGTCACAAACTACACCCTAACAGCGATTATCTTGCATATACTTAAAACCCAACCGTCTCTAAAAAACATAATATAAAATCGCAAAAATAAATCGCTTATTATCTTCCAATCTTTTACTATTTTCAACATCATAAAAACTAATTCTGCTGTAAAACAATTTTCTTAAATATCAAGAGGTATAGATATATGAAGAACAACATTAACTGGAAAAAGGGTGCGGGCAAACTTGGGATTCTTAAACCTTTACTCGGTACCTGGCAGGCAATGGGAGACTCACCAATGGGCAAGGTTAAATGCACAAGATCATTTACACAAATACTACACGGAAAGTACATTCAGCTTACCGCAAAATGGGAATTTGGAAAAGGTGTTTACGAAGAAATAGCTGTTTATGGAATAAAGGGCGATAAACTTTCTTTCTGGTCATTTACATCAGACGGTAAACGCTCGGAAGGTACAATTGCAGATGGAACAGACATACATCCACAGGCAATTGCATTCGAGGGGCAAATGCCTGCAGGTCTTGCACGTATGATCTACTGGCCGAATGATGAAGGCGGAATTAGCTGGGCAGTGGAATCAAAAAACAAAAAAGGATGGAATAGGTTTACAGAGCATAAATACAAAGCAATTTAAAATATTCATCGGCTCTAACGGACCACTCCGTGACAGAGATTACCTGCATATAGCTTTTAACCCAACCACTCTTTTAAAAAATATCAACTCCAACAAAACCAAATTACTAAAAAATTTGTCTTAACTTTACAATATGAAATTGCAAAAATATCTTAGAGAGCCAATGAATGGCTTTACACATTTTATTGGTGTAGTGCTTTCTGTTATCGGAACAATATTATTAATAAACATATCAATACATCCGTTTAAACCCACACATTTTATTTCGCTTACAATTTTTGGTCTAGGATTGATTCTGCTTTACACAACAAGCACACTTTATCACTGGTTAAAGTTATCGGAAGAGGGAACAAAAAAACTAAGAAGAGTAGATCACATAATGATATTTATAAATATCGCCGCATCTTATACACCTACTGGCGTAATAGCTTTAAGCGGTAGTTTGGGTTTAGGTTTATTAATAGCAGTTTGGTCTGTTGCAATAGCAGGCATAGTAATAAAAATATTCTGGATGAACGCACCAAGATGGTTATCAACAAGTATTTATCTGCTTATGGGCTGGTTAGCTGTATTTGTAATAGTTCCGTTATTTAATGTACTACCCATGGCAGCATTGTTATGGCTATTTGCAGGCGGATTATTTTTTACTATTGGCGCGGTTATCTACGCAAGAAAAAAACCTGATCCTTATCCCGGCATATTAGGCTTCCACGAAATATTTCATCTGTTTGTACTGCTTGGCAGCTTCTCACATTTTATAATGATCTATAAATACATTGCTGTTATGGATTAACAGACAAATTATTTTTTAGAGTGTTGCTTACGCAAATAATTATATTATATACTGTTTCTGTAACACAGTCCATTTCTGTGCTACGTAACTATAATAAAAAGTCATTTCGACCAACGGGAGAAATCTGGATAAAGTATTTAATTAGATTTCTCACTCGAAGACTCGTTCGAAATGACAATTCTAACTTATGCAACGAGTTTGATCCCTCACCCTGAACTCGTTTCAGGGTCTCATTTTTAAATAAAGGAGATGCTGAAATAATCTGACGCGGCAGACAGCATGACTAATTTGGGTACTGAAACAAACCCTGAAGGTCGTGGCAATAGATTCTTTAGAAAACCTCAATAGACTCATTAAGACAATCTCAATGGATTTTTTAAATTCACACATTGCTTCTTACTTGTAAAGCAATCTGCATCCATTAACTTTGTTGTTATCAATATTTTAAGATCATCTTAATTGGAGTTAAATCACAATATTTTATTTGGTGATTAAAAAATAAATCCATAGGTTACAATTACTTTTCCCAAGCAAGGGCAGCAAAAAATAATTTTTTAATAATTCATTTTTAGGAGGTACTGTGTTCAGGAGTTTAAATAGAGATTTACACCATCTTATATTTTTATCCGTTTAAAATAAATCACTCAAGAATATTTAATGCAATTACAAATGACATCTAAAATGAAATATTTGTTAATTCCGTTCATGCTCTCTTTGCTTTTGGTTCCGGCAGCTAATGGTCAAAAAGGAAATTATGACTATAAAAAGGTTACACAGCCATTTTCAAGATATTTCAGTTCACAAGATTATAAAGCAGGTTCAGCTAACTGGTGCATTGGTCAGGGTAAAAACGGTATTATGTATTTTGGTAATGCGCAAGGACTATTAGAATATGATGGAAATTCTTGGCGTAAGATAGCAACACCATACTCTGCTAATGTAAGAACTATTGCGGTGGATGATAATGGAAGGATTTTTATTACTGCTTCCACCGATTTTGGTTATCTTGAACCGGATTCCATTGGACAATTAAAATTTAAATCTCTAAAGAAGCAATTAGATGCTAAACGCAAAATTAATAAGGAGTTTTGGGATGTTGCAATAAACTCAAAAGGGGTTTTCTTTAAAACCTCAGATGAAATTATAAGATGGGATGGAAATGATTTTAAAATCTGGGATTCTATTAATGCCTTCAGATTGTATAAAATAGGTGATGACATATATTCACGCAATGAAGGAAAAGGTTTAATGAAAATTGACGGGGATTCCATTTACGTTATGCAGGATGGGGGTCGTTTTGCTTCAACAGGTGTTTTTGATATGCTTCCAATTGTCTCGCTGGATTCAAACAAACCCGATCAGATTTTGGTAACGACAAATTACAGCGGTTTATTTATTTCTGACGGAATAAAATTTTCACCATTTAAAACCGAAATAGATTCCTTTCTAACCAATAGTCAGGTAAATAATGCTTGCATTCTTTCAAATGGAAATATTGCACTTGCAACGCAGCGGGGCGGAGTTGCAATAATTGATAGAAACGGTAAGCTTGTACAAATGCTTAATCAAAATAATGGATTACCAACAAATGTGGCTTATGATGTTTTTCCTGATAAGCAAGGCGGATTGTGGGTTGCCTCAAATGAAGGGATCGTTTTTATTGAAGTAAATTCCCCTTTATCAATTATGCCTGCCGAAGGTTTAATACGAAGTCAGATAAATTCAATAGTACGATTTGATGATAAAATTTATGCGTGTAATGAGTTGGGAGTAATTTTTTTAGACCATGGAAAATCAACTTTTGAATTAATTGAAGGAAGTAATAAACCTGCTTACCAAGTATTGAACTTTAATGGCAATCTTTTAGCCGCAACTAATTGGGGATTAAAAATAATTAAGGAAAATAAGTTTTTAGCCGAAATCAATGCTAACTCAATCAGTTCTTTTACTGCTTCTAATTTGTTCCCTGATCTATTTTATTTTGGAGCAAGCGGATATCTTGATATTGTTAAAATGGAAAAAGGGAAACCCCCAATTTCTAAATCTGCTGATGGGATATCAGATGAAGTTAGTATGATTATTGAGGACAGTGATAGTACTTTATGGGTTCAATTTTTTGAGAGACCGATTGTACATATAACAAATAAAATGCAGGGATTTGATCGATTTTTTTTCGGTGAGACAATTAAGATGGAAGACTATTCTGAACTTAGCGGACTTCCGGGGAACTACTGGTTGATTTACAACATCGATTGGAGATTACTGCTTGCAACCGATAAAGGAACTTATAAGTTTGATTCGAAAAACAAAACATTTATTGCAGACTCAATTTTTGGAAATGATTTTGCCTCTGGTAAAAAAGTTATCTCTATTCTAGCGAAAAGCAGTATAGGTGGATATTGGATTTTAGTAGAATCTAACGAGCAGCAACAAATTGGTAAAGCAACGCTTCAAAAAGATGGCAGATATAAATGGGAACCTTTACCGATACTTCAACGTGTAGAACTTGAGCACGTGAATACTATTTATCCTGATTATGATCCAGTTACCAATAAAGAGGTATTGTGGATTAGCACAAGAGAAGGATTGGTTTACTATGATCCGGAAATTTCTAAAAATCTTGATATTCAATTTTCGGTTTTAATTAGAAAAGCAATAGTTAAAAGTGATTCTTTAATATATGACGGTAATCATTCCACAACTAAAAACAATTTAAGTGTAGCCATTCCTTTTTCACAGAATAACATTCGGTTTGAATTTACCGCTACCAGTTATGAAAAATCAGCGGCAAATATGTACCAATATTATCTTGAAGGGTCTAACGATGGCTGGTCAGATTGGACTGCAGAATCGAAGAAAGATTATACAAATCTCTCTGGGGGTAATTATATATTTCATGTCCGTGCAAAAAATATTTATGGAGCTATAAGCAATGAAGATAGTTTCCGCTTCAAAATATTACCGCCCTGGTATCTTTCCTTGTGGGCATATTTAGTTTACACTTTGATATTAATTCTCGGAATTTTTATAACCGACAGAATTATGAGACGCAAAATAATAAACCGGGAACGTGATAGAGCCAAGCTGCGTGAATCAGAATTAATCAAAAGACAAGCGCAGGAACTTGAAACTGTTGATAGATTAGTACGTGTAATAAATAATGCAGAAGATTTAGAAAAATTATTCAAAGCCCTTTTGGAGCAAACTGTTAATTTTATTCCGCAGGCAGAAAAAGCTGCTGTGTTTTTATTGGATAGAAAAAGCAATCAATTTAATGTGGCTTTTACTACTGGTTATGAAGTGAAAGATCTGGATAAAATCGTTTTTATTTGTAAATTCATTTTGAGAAGTTTGAACATT
>JBDTRQ010000048.1:0-1609 GCA_039931535.1 Ignavibacteriota bacterium | reverse complement strand
CACACTCCTACGCAAAAGCAATAAATCAATTAAGCAGCAACACAATTACTGAGGAAGAAGTAATTGAAAGCTTCAAGAGCAATGTGGGGTTGGCAAGAAACGAGGTTGCAAGAAATTTTGTGCAAGAATTTAAATCCAGACTCGACCCAAACGCAAAGAGTGATGATGAAACCTTAGAAAATTTAGTTCTTGAAAGCCGTCTTGAAATCTATAATAATATGCTAAGTGATCCTGAGATTTTACCGAGATATTGCTGCAAGATGACTATGGGATTTTTAACTGCAGTGAAAGATGATAATTATCTTACAGGTTTGGCTACCATGTCTCACTGTATGCAGGTGGAACGAGTTTTACAAATAATGAATATAAAAGATCACTTTAAATTTGTAATTACAAGGGATGAAATTGATAATGCAAAGCCGCATCCCGAAATTTATCTGCGAATGAAGAATAAATTTAATGTTGAACCAGATGAATGTATTGTAATTGAAGATTCTGTTGCAGGAATTAAAGCCGCAGTTAGCGCTAATATGAGTGTGTTTGCCGTTACTAACAGTATTACTCGAGAGTCGGTAAACAAGGCTAAGTTGATTGATAAAAAATTTATTATCGAAAATCCTGCTGAGTTAAAAACAAAAGTTTATGATTTTATAAAAGCAAAAAATTAATCTTAGCGCTCCTTCGTGAAATCCTTTGAGCGCCTTAGTGGTAATTCCTTTTTTACCACCAAGTAATAAGAAGGAATGCACAAAGTATCACAAAAAAGAAAAGACATGATAAAATTATTTAAAACGGAAAACGAAATTAAAGTACCTGCTGTAACTACTGAGCAGATGATTGAGATTGATCGCATTGCAATGGAAGAGACCGGTCCTAATCTTTTTCAGATGATGGAGAACGCTGGAAGAAATCTTGCAGAACTGACCATTCAAACTCTTGGTGAAAAATGGCAATTGCAAAAAATTGTTGTGCTTACAGGAACAGGTGGCAATGGCGGAGGTGGAATTTGTGCAGCGCGGCATCTTGCAAACAGAGGGGCTGATGTAACTGTGTGCATAACTAATATGGAAAAATTAAAAGATGTTCCGGCTCATCAGCTTCACATAGTAAGATCAACAAGTGCGAAGATTGTTAAGTTTAGTGAATTATCCCGGTTTGAACCCGACCTGATAATAGATGCAATCATAGGTTATAGTTTATCTGGAAAACCAGCGGGAATATCCGCAGAGATGATTGACTGGGCCTCAGAAAAACTCGGCATCAGAATATCACTTGATATTCCTTCGGGAGTTGATTCTACAACAGGAGAAGTGATGGGAAAATTTATAAATCCTGATTTAACAATGACGCTTGCACTACCCAAAACAGGTTTACTTCCCGATGTTACCGGCGATCTTTTCTTAGCCGATATCGGAATTCCCCATACCGTTTATGAAAAATTAATACTAAAGTATAAACAACCATTTGATAGCAAATATTTTGTGAAATTGTTTCACCACTTAGTGTAATTATATGTATAGCTTATTTATTTCTTACAATAACAAAGAGTCGGGTATATGATTTTAGTTCTTTTGTTAATGCTCTGGAGGGCGTTTATAATCCTGCGTTA
>JBDTRQ010000047.1:0-25259 GCA_039931535.1 Ignavibacteriota bacterium | reverse complement strand
ATATTTCCCGTTCCAATTGTTGCGGCAAGTGATGTGGTTAAGGCACCAAACTGACTTATATCACCTTTGCCTTCTTTATCTCTGCGTAAAGAAATTTTTATTGCCTTGCCGATAAATCTTTGAATTATCTTTAATCGAAAAGTTAGAAAAACGTGCGTACCAAAAAGAAGAATGATAAGCGGATAGCCCCAAAGTAAATCACTGATTTGTGTAAGAATATTTTCTAAAGCTTGCATAATTCTCCTTTAACAATAATTTTTTGTTTCAAAAACAATATTGATTTACGCTTCAAAGATATGTGATGTGAAATTTATTTTCATCTTAACCATTTTTAAATGTTTTTTGCTGATTCATATCGTAATAAAAAGAGGCTGCCTCAAAAGAAAACCTTTATGTCAGTCTGTCCGCCGCGGCGGACAGACTGACAATCATAGACTTATGAGATAGCCTTAAAAATATTTAAAAATTACAATTCTATTTCTGTTTTATTCGTTGTAAAGATTATTCCAGCACATTTACTTTTACGGGTCCATCATCAGCAAAAATTTTCCACTGCACAACAGCAGCAGCTATAAACAAGATTATGGAAAGCCAATATGCAAATTGATAATCGAGCGTAATAACCGCCTGCGCACTTAATTTAGCATCTCCATCCATATTAATTTTTAGAAGTATTAGAAAGATTGCGCCCAATGCGGATAGCACAATATTTACAAGCGATATTGTTCTGATCTTAACAAAACTAAGCGCCAACGCAACAACTGCGGCAAGCAAAGCAAATAACGCTAAGGGCTGCGAATCAATTTTTTCATCAGCTTTAGTTTCGCTGGTGGTGGTTTCGCCAAACATGCTATTGGCTTTATAATCTGCACCTGTGATAAGCTTAAAGCCGGATAAACTCATAATCGTTTGGCCGCTGCAGGAAAGATTTACGAACGGAAGAAAAAACAAGAGAATGATAATTCCATAAAACGCAGGTGAAAATTTCTTTAATGATTCCATGCTTACCTTTTTTAATGATTAGTGAAAAATTAATTGTTCGTGCTGTTTAATAATATCATCACAGTTAATTATAAATCTCTTGCGCCAAAAGTATCACCCTGACTGATATCACCCGAAGTAAACCCTTTATAAAACCATCTTTTCCTTTGCTCTGATGTTCCGTGTGTAAATGATTCCGGAACAACATAACCTTGTGATTGTTTTTGAATATTATCATCACCAACAGCGCTAGCGGCTGTTAATGCTTCTTCAAGATCGCCGCTCTCAAGCAGATCTTGCTGTTCTGTGTAGTGCGCCCAGATACCTGCGTAAAAATCTGCCTGCAGTTCTAATCTAACAGAATACTTATTATACTCTTCCGCACTTAATCGTGAGCGAAGTTCATCCATCTTATCCATAACACCGGTTAGCTTTTGTATATGATGTCCAACTTCGTGAGCAATTACATAAGCCATTGCAAAATCACCCGGAGCCTTAAATCGTTTTTGTAGTTCGTTAAAAAAACTTAAATCGATATACAATTTTTCATCACCGGGACAATAAAACGGACCTGTTGATGCGCCCGCCACTCCGCAAGCCGATTGAACCTGACCGCTGAATAAAACTAATTTTGGTTCACGGTATGTTGCGCCTTTTTCTTTAAATATTCCATGCCAAACATTTTCAGTTTCAGCAAGCACAACAGAAACAAACTGCGCAAGCTCTTTGTCTGATGCGCTTTCGGTATAATTAGAATTTGTTGTCTGATCTGTTGTTTGAAGGTTTTGTAAAATTGATGTTGGATCACCGCCGAGCAGAAGAACAACAATAACAATTGCAATTGTTCCAATGCCTCCGCCAACAATTCCTTTTCCCCCAGGGGACATACCGCGTCTATCTTCAACATTTGAACTTTCTTTTCTTCCTTGCCAGCGCATTTTATTTTCTCCTTTATTAATACTTCTGTTTAAGCATAAAAGTTGTTTCTTATAAAAATCTGTAGATAAAGATATTTTATATTTTGTAAACTATCAATTAAAGTTAGAAGCGTTTTTTATAAAACAACCACTATAATTATTGCGTCGTTTTACGTTTTGATATTTTAGGCCAAAAAAAACTGCTTTACATACAAACTACAATTTGTATTTTTACGCATCACATTTAATTAATATTTCGGATTATTTATGAAATACATTTTAATTTTTCTCATCTCTGCTGCTTCCTTATTTGCACAGGTTAAGGCAGATGATGTTAAATCATTTACACTAAAGAACGGAATGAAAATTTTTGTTCTTGAAGACGGCTCAATTCCAAATGCAAACATGTATTTGTTTTACAAAGTTGGATCACGTAACGAGTATGTTGGTATAACCGGCATTTCGCATTTCTTTGAGCACATGATGTTTAACGGTGCAAAGAAATATGGACCAAAACAATTTGACCGTGTTATGGAAGCTAATGGCGGATCGAACAATGCTTATACTTCTGAAAACATTACTGCTTATACAGATTGGTTCCCTGCAAGCTCGATAGAAATTATGTTTGATCTTGAAGCAGATAGAATTGCACATCTTAACTTTGATCCCAAAATGATTGAAAGTGAACGCGGGGTAATTCTTTCTGAAAGAAGTACAGGATTAGAAAATAATCCTCTTGAAGAATTATGGCAGCAGATTTTGGGTGTTTCGTTTTTTGCTCATCAATATAGGTGGCCTGTAATCGGATATGAATCTGATATTAAAAACTGGACAAAAGAAGATTTAGAAAATTATTTTCATACTTACTACGCTCCAAATAATTGTGTTGTAGTAATTAGCGGTGATGTAAAACTTAATGAACTTAAAAAGCTTGCAGAAAAATATTTTGAATCGATTCCTGCGGGACCAAATCCAAGAGCATTACATACGGTTGAGCCGGAACAATTGGGTGAAAAAAGATTATTTGTAAAACGCGATGTTCCAAATCCATATTTAATGATAACATATCACGTTCCGCAATCCGGTACCAAAGATTATTATGCGCTTGATTTACTTAACTCAATTTTATCGGAAGGTGAATCATCACGGCTTTATAATTCTATTGTGGAAAATCAGCAGCTTGCATTGGAAGTAGGCAGTTACTATCCCGAAGCATTTGATCCAACATTATTTTTCTTTTACGGAATTTGTAATGATGTCGTAACAGCCTCGCAGTTAGAAAAAGCTGTGCTGGATGAGATTGATAAAATTGTTAAAGATGGTATCAGCGAAAGCGAATTACAAAAAGTTAAAAATCAAAAACTTATGAGTTTCTATCAAACAACAGAAACAATAAATGGGATGTCCAACACAATAGGAACTTACGAATTGTTTTTTGGCGATTACAAAAAAATGTTTACTGCTCCCGATGATTATAAAAAAGTTACTGCTGATGAAATTAAAAATGCTGCGGCAAAATATTTTACAAAACAAAACAGAACAGTTGGAGTTTTAAATTCGGAGGATGCACAATGAAAAAGAGTTTAACTTCTTATAATGTCATGTTGAACTTTTTGTTAAATATTAAAATGTTATTTCGAAGGAGTCATCGACTGAGAAATCTGTTTGCTTTAGGAGTTAAGATTTCTCCCTCTGGTCGAAATGACATAAAATTAATTGTAGAGTCTGCCATAGGTTCATCAAACTTGGGTATGGCGAATAGCTATTCGCATAAATTATTTATTTTATTTACGCTTTCCTTTCTTTTGCTTTCTTTCACTAATACAATCGCTCAATTCAAACTACCAAAGTACGAAGTTGTTACGCTTGATAATGGATTAACAATCTATTTAATGGAAAAGAAAGATGTGCCGATCGTTTCTTTTTCCGTTATGTTTGATGCGAGGGCAATAAGAGATGGAGAAGCAAATGGTTTGGCTGCTTTTACTGTAGAAGCTTTAAAGTTTGGAACAGCTAAATATTCAAAAACTCAAATTGATTCCATTTTTAATTTTTACGGAAGCAGTTTTAATACTTATGCACGACTTGATTACTCCGGTATATCCTCTCAGTTTATGAAAGAAGATTTAGACAAACTTTTACCGGTTATAAAAGACGTAATTATAAATCCAACTTTTCCTGAAGAAGAAATCACAAAAAGAAAACAACGCTGGATTGCGGAATTAGATCAAGCAAAAGAAAGTCCTCAAGAGGTGGTCGGCGCTTACTACAATAAATTTTTATTTGCAGATTCACCATACGGAAATCCTGTGGCTGGAACTAAAAAATCAATTGAAGGAATTAATCGTGAACAGATTTCAGACTTTTATCTAGAAAACATTCGATCAGAAAATTGTGCAATTGCTGTTGTAGGTGATTTTGATTCGGGCATAATGAAATCTGAGTTATCAAAATATTTTGGCGCTTGGCGAACTGCTGTACCAAGATTAATAAATGATGCTCGCCCTTTTCAAAAAGATTTAACCGGTTCTGCTGTCTATCTTATCAACAAAGACAACGCAACTGAAACTACTTTTATGATTGGCGGATTTGGTGTTCCGATGAGCAACCAAGATCAAATTCAAATTGATGTTATAAACACAATTCTTGGCGGCAGATTTACAAGCTGGCTAAATGATGAGCTTCGTGTAAACGCAGGCTACACTTATGGTGCGCGCAGCAGTTTTGCATCTTACAAAACAGCGGGTACATTTTACATTAGTACTTTTACGGCAAACAAAAACACAGAAGCTGCAATTGATCTTGCTGTAAAAACTTATAACCGACTTTTTGAAAAAGGAATTGAAGAAGCAACTTTAACTTCAGCAAAAAATTATGTTAAGGGTCAGTTTCCACCTGGTTATGAAACCTCAGGTGCGCTTGCTGGATTTTTAACTCAAAAATATATTTATGGATTGGATGATTTGTATATAAATGATTTTGAAAAAGCTGTAGATGGAATGACGGTCGCAAAAGCGAATGAAATTATAAAAAAATATTTCCCAAAAGATAATTTACAGTTTGTACTAATCGGAAAAGCAGATGAAATTAGAAACATCGCAAAAAAATATGGAAATGTAATTGAGAAAAATATTAGCGATGATGGTTTTTAGAGCCTGCCTGCCGGGATAAGGCAGGTTCAAGTTTAAGTACAAGTTCAAGAAAATTTTTAAAGCACGACTGAGGTTTTCTCTTTCGTGCTTTTTTTGTTTTGATTATTCTTTGCGTATTTAGTTAACCTTCTCCGCGATCTTTGTGTGAAGTCTTTCTCGCAAAGGACTTTAACAGTATTATCATTTAAAATAAAACGTGATAGAATCCACGTAAACTTTGATTTTATTTAACACAGCATTTTTTGTGGATATTATCTTATCACCAACAATCTGATTCCATTCGTTTTCAAACAAATCTTTATAATCATAATAAAGAGTAACTGAATAACAATCGGATTCAAGATTTCCCTTTTCAAAATTTGTATAACCGCCGTAATCCCAATCAAAACCGGAAAAGCTAAACTGTTTGCCGTTAAGCTTTACAAGATCTTTCAGCTCAACTCCGATTTTTATTCCGTTATCAATTTCCCAAACAGATTTATCACCATGAATTTCAATCCATTCCGGATTTTTAAAATTTACCGTGTCTTTCCATTTAATAAAAAAAGATTGCGGAGTGTCTTTAAAAAAAACGGAGCCAACTATTCGTTCCGTTCCTTCAGCGTACCAGCGCTCAACTCTTTCAGTATTTTTTTTACCAACAATTTTTATCAAATCATTTTCAGATGTGTTTGAATTTAAAATGCTGTTGCCGGTACAAGGCGTTAAAACAAAATCACTTTTAGGCTGCGAATAAATTATTTGAAATAAAAAGATTATTATTAATACAACTATTTGCTTCATGCTTTTTCCCACAACGAAAATTATACTTCTTTGTTTTTTTTATTGCTTCCACTTATTAAGAAATGCAATAAACTTTTCTTTACCGTAATCTTTATCTTTTTCTAAATCGCCTGTGTTCTGGCTATGCAAAAGCTTGCCGTTTTTATCTAAAATAAAAAAATGCGGATAGCCTTCAACTTGCGGATATTGTGACAAAAACTTTTCGTTTTTGTTTTCTTTGCTGTAATTGATTTTTATAACAATAAAATTATCATCAAGCAGATTTTGTATTTCCTTAGTGCCGTGCATAAAAGCATCTATTCTGTGGCACCAAATACACCACTGGCCGCCAACATCTAAAATAATTCTTTTGTTTGATTGTTGAGCTTTTTCAACAGCAATTTTTAAATCCTCAAAAGGATTTTTTGTTGGATCAAACTTTTCTGCAGATTTTTCTGTTTGTGCAAGCATAGAAAACGATGCAAATAAAAAAGCAAAAATTAAAAATATGTTTTTCATAAAACTCCTTATTTAAAAGTTAAATCGTTCTTGATGAAAGAAGTCTTTTGCCACTAAGACTCAAAGACACTAAGCGAAACGCGAAACTATTATAATTTTTCTTTGTGAAACTTTGTGCCTTCGTGACTTTGTGGCAGAAAATTCCTTTGCCACTAATCAAAACGCCAAAGCACTATATCACACAAAATATTTTATTGCTACAAATCCGCTAATTAGCAAAACCGTAAATGCAATTGCGAGCCAGTTAAAATATTTATCAATAAATATTTTTATTTGCGGACCGTATTTCCAAATTAAAAATGCTACAAGAAAAAACCTTGCACCACGACTTATAACTGAGGCAACAAGAAACATAATCATATTAATATTAAATGCGCCGGATGATATTGTGATAATCTTATATGGAATTGGTGTAAATCCCGCTGTAAAAATTATCCAAAAATCATACTGCTCATACATTTTTTGAATTTTAAAAAATGCTTCGGGTGTAAAAGACGGCACATTATTAAAAAAGAAAGTTGCAATTCCGGTAAACTCATTACTCGGTGTCCACCATAAAAAATGCCCTATTGCATAACCAAATATTGCACCAATTACAGATGCAGTTGTGCAAACTGCAGCAAACTTAAACGCTTTTGCTTGCGAGCCGAGAACAAGTGCAATTAAAAGTGCATCGGGTGGAATTGGAAAAAATGAGGATTCCGCAAAGGCAAGTATAAAAAGAGCAGCTGCCCCATATTTTGTATCAGCCCAGTGAAGGACCCAATCGTAAAGTTTTCTTATAATTTTCATAATTAAGGCGAAACTTAAGGCATTTTACTTGAATTTAAAAACGATAATCCGTACTATAATCAGGTATTTATTTTTAAATGAGCCAATTCAATCTCCTTTTGCGCATGTACAGATAGAGGCCAAAAAGTTTTTTCTATCATAACAAAAGCTACCGGTTTACTTTAGTGCGGACGTTGTTTATAGATTTTACTTTTTGAGCAGAAATAAAATTGATCTTAACTAATAATTACTACTAATAACAAAACAAGGTGCAATATGAAAAAGCTCTTTTCTCTGTTCTTAATAATGGGTGTTTTAATTGTCGTTGGCTGCAGCGATAATGCAACAGGACCAGCAGGCGGCGGCGGATTTGGCGGCGGCGGCGGCGGAAATGGCAGTGTTACCTTTACGGTTAGCCTGGTACAAGATCAGCAGCAGCAAAATTTTTTTAGATTTACTCCTAATGCTGATGCTGTTATAAATACAATAACTGCAAATTGTGCAGCCGCAAATGTAAATAACGAGCAGGTTCAAGCCGATGGAACGACTGTCTATAATGCTAATAATCCTGTCGATGTCGGCCCCGTTACAGGGCTTGCCCAGGGACAGCAATGGTCATTTACAATAGCCGGAAAACTTGGCAGCAGTACCGGAACAGCATATAGTGTCACAGCAAATTTTACAGTTCAATAATTAATTATTTTAACTAATTCGGAGAGAAAAATGAAATCGTTCAAGTATTTTTTAGCATTTTCTTTAATTTTTTTACTTTCATCCTCAATCTTTGCACAAACTACTGTGAAGATTGGACCAAGAGTTTCTGGCAATTTCAATATATATAATCAGAAAGGTTTAACCGGAACCTACAATGGATTGGGCATTGGTGTTGGTGGAACAGTAGATGTTACTTTCGGAAAGCACATTGGATTATTGGTTAATTTAACAGCTTTTGATATGAAAAATTTTTCAAACTCACAAACTCAAAATCAAACAACAACAGAACAATCACTCTCATTATCCTATTTGACAATTGATCCAATGTTTAAAGCAGAGTTTAGTGGTTTCTATATGGTTGGTGGTCCGTCGCTTGGAATTAAACTTAATTCGAGCGGAGAAACCACCCAAACAACCACTGGTCAAGCTCCTGTGGTTCAGCCATCAAATCTTGATACTAAATCTATAAGATTTGATATTGCGGTCGGTACGGGATACACATTTAAACTTTCTTCAGATATGGGATTGGGAACTGATTTTATGGCATACATTCCTTTAACGGACACATATAATTTTCCAGGTGTAAGCAATAGTATTTTTACGTTAAAACTTGGAGTAGCGCTTAAGTTTAATATTTAATTCTCTCCTCGTTAGTTAAGACCCCTGCAAACCCCCAAAGAACTTTTTGGGGGTTTTTTTACAATCCGTAAAAATTATCAAAACAAAAGGTTATTTTTTCTTAAAAATTTTCGCAGGTTGCTGCTTTTTATTTGTATTTGCCTATTTATCAAATCATTTATAAATGGCACAATATCTGAAACTAATAAGACAACTTCGGGCTTATAGTATCACTTAAACTACATCCCGCAACTTGTTTACATCACGCTTGTTAATTGATAGAAACAAGTTGACTTTGTGTTTTTTTTGTGTAATTTTATACAGCCGAAAAATATCGGATCTTATTTCTTAACAATATTGGAGAAAATTATGAAAAAATTTGCAGGCATCCTTTCCATTTTTCTAATTGGTGCTACTCTATCATTCGCCCAGTTGAACTCAAAATACGATGGACCTAAACCAGAAGTTTACTCTGGTGCAAAATCATTTGTTTTTCTTTATACACCATTTCAAAGTAACTTTAATCCTGTTAATGTTGCATCAGCTTCAGGCAATTATGTTGGAGGTACATCTTTTTATGATGTGAATCTTTTCGGTGCTGGATTTCAATATTATGTGACAAAGGAAATTGCTTTAGTACTCGGAGTTGCATTTGGTACATCAACAGAATCACAAGATTCTATGAATACGAGTACTCCTAAAAACGAAACTTCAAATACTTCGATGGGTGTAGCTTTGGATGCAAATTACCACTTTAAGGCTCTTTATAGTGTTTCACCTTACTTTGGAGTTAATGTAAACTATGGTAGTTATTCTGAGACTGATGAAACAACAGTGGGTGGTACAACTTCAAAAATCGAATCAAAAGGAACCGGTTTAGGCGCTGGTCTCAATTTTGGTTTTGATTGGTACTTTACAGAAGGGCTTTCAATCGGAGGTAAATACACTATTGGATTTAGAAGCATGGGTGCTCCTGAAGTTACAACAACCGCCGGTTCAACGTCTAATACAATGACGGGTCCAAGTAGTACATCTATCGGTATTGGTAGTGCAAGTGTAATTCTTAATGTACATTTCTAGAGCGGTGAAACACATTCTTCTTTTGCTTATTTGTCCGGAATTTTTGCTTTCTAGTTTAATTATTAATTTATTATAAAGGGCTATATTTACTGTAGCCCTTTGATAAAAATATATTTTTGTTTTTTTGCTAAGTTTGATTCTTTTTTAATAAATTTGTGCGGTCTTAATGAAATAATCAATTTTTCTACAAATTCGCTAAACTTTGATATAAAATCGCTATTTCCAATAGCTTTTAAGACCTATACTTGAACAATAATAAATAATTTTAATAAATTTGTTCAAGCAATAATTAACTAATCTTCAATAATTTAAGGAGCCACGCTCTATGAAAAAATTACTTGTTACTATATTCGTTCTTTTGTTTGTATCATCTTTGTCTTTCGGGCAAGTCTATAAAAAAGGCGTAACTAATTTGAATGTTGGCATAAGTGTTGGCGGGTTTGCTGGTGGTTATGGTACATCTGATTTTCCACCAGTAAGCTTAGGTCTGCAATTTGGTGTTCATAAAAATATATCTGTTGGCGGTATAGTTGGTTATTCTTCATCAAGTTATAATTATGGAAATAACAACGACTATTCATGGACATATAGATACATTCTTGTTGGTGCAAGAGGCGAATATCATTTTACAGATTTGGATGTAAAAGACTTTGATTTATATGGAGGATTAACAATCGGTTATAATATCGTTAGCGTATCCGAACCCTCAGGATTTTCGGGAAATTATAATACAGGAGCGAGCTACTTATTTTATGGTTTCCATGCCGGTGCAAGATATATGTTTTCACCAAAAATTGGTGTGTTTGGTGAAGTTGGTTATGGCATAGGTTACATAACACTTGGCTTAAATGTAAAATTTTAGTTTTTAAATTCTTTTCATTCTTTTAATAAGCGGTATCGATTCAAGCGGTGCCGCTTTTTTTAAAATATTTTCTCTTTTTGTCTTCTCCATTCCTTATTTTTCCCGCAATAATTTTTTAGAGGTTTAAATGATTTTTGAACGCAGTGCCGGAATACTTCTTCATCCAACTTCTCTTCCCGGTAAATACGGAATTGGTGATCTTGGTGATGATGCTTTTAAGTTTATAGATTTTTTAGAAAAAGCAGGGCAAAAACTCTGGCAGGTTTTTCCACTCGGACCAACTGGTTATGGTGACTCGCCGTATCAATGCTTTTCTGCTTTTGCGGGCAATCCAAATCTTGTTAGCCCCGAGAAACTAAAAGAAGACGGTTTATTAAACGATCACGATTTGCAAAACATTCCTCACCACAATCCAACATCAATAGATTATGGTGAAATAATTGAGTATAAAAAATCACTGCTAAAAAAAGCATTTGGAAACTTCAAGCATCATCAAGAAAAGTTTGAAAAAGATTTTAACAAGTTCTGCAAAGAAAATAAAATCTGGCTTGATGATTTTGCATTTTTTATGGCAACGAAAGAAGCACACGGCGGTATTGTTTGGAAAGATTGGGACAGCGGCTTGGTTCTGCGTAAGAAAAAATCTTTAGATGAGTGGAAGAGAAAATTAGAAGACGATATTCTTTATCAGATGTTCATTCAGTTTGTTTTCTTTAAACAATGGCGCGCCGTTAGAAAATATGCTAACAGCAAAGGGATAAAGATAATTGGTGATATGCCTATTTTTATTGCTTACGATAGTGCTGATCTTTGGGCAAGCAAAGAACTTTTTACAGTTGATGAAAATGGAAATTTAGAAACTGTTGCTGGTGTGCCGCCTGATTATTTTTCTGCAACAGGACAGCTTTGGGGAAATCCACTTTACAAATGGAAGGAAATGGAAAAAGATGATTTTCTCTGGATGAGAAATCGTTTTGCCCAATTGTTTACGATGGTTGATATTGTGCGCATAGATCACTTTAGAGGATTTGAAGCTTTCTGGGAAATTCCCGGCGATGCAAAAACTGCGGAAAATGGAAAATGGGTTAAAGCACCGGGGCATAAACTATTTAAATCAATAAAAAAGCATTTGGGTGATGTTCCAATTCTTGCAGAAGACCTTGGCGTAATAACTCCTGCTGTAGAAAAACTTAGAGATGATTTTGAATTCCCGGGGATGAAAATCTTACAATTTGCCTTTGGAACTGATATGGAAACAAAATTTCTTCCGCACAACTTTGTACAAAATTGTGTTGCGCTAACCGGCGCACACGATAACGATACAACTCGCGCATATTTTGAAAAAGCAAAGTTGGATAAAGACTCAGATATTTATGATCACGTACAAAAGTATTTAAATTATTTTGGCGATGATATTGTTAATGAGTTGATAAGACTTGCTTACAGATCGGCGGCAAATATTGTTATTGTTCCGATGCAGGATATTTTAAATCTTGGTGGTGAAGCACGAATGAATTTTCCGGGTACGCTTGGCGGCAACTGGATGTGGCGTTTTACATGGGATCAAATTAAAGATGATCTTCACTGGAAATATTTTGGATTAACACAGCTTTACGAAAGACCGCCAAAACCGAAAAAAGTTGAAGAGGTTTCTGCTTAGTGAAACAAGTATCTTTAATAACTGGAGGTTATTTTGGCTAAGTCATTTCGAAGTCCGCCGCGGCGGATTCGACTGAGAAATCTGATTGGTTAGGGTGTTAAGATTTCTCCCGTTGCCTTCCTGCCGGCAAAGGCAGGGTCGAAATGACCTTTTTCTTTTTACATGATCGATATTTGGTTTTGGCTTGTATAAACCTCTAAGAATTTTTGAATCTAATAATTAGTTTTTGAATCAAACACAATAAATAAAAATAAGGAGTGTGAATTGAAAAAAATAATTTTATCTGCGGTTTTATTAACAGCAATTTTAATTGGATGCAGTAAAGGCGGCACAAACGATGGTTTAAATTGGGAAGACAATCTTGAATCCGCTTTACAAAAAGCAAAAACAGAAAACAAAGCAGTGCTTGTTAATTTTACGGGTAGTGATTGGTGCATATGGTGTCAAAGATTAAGCGGCGAAGTTTTTTCGCAGTCGGAATTTAAAGAATACGCTGATGCAAATTTAATTTTAGTAAGATTAGATTTTCCTAAAAACATTGAGCAAAGTGCCGAAACAAAGGCTTACAATAATATGCTTGCTCAGAAATACGACATAAAAGGATTCCCTACTATACTCTTATTCAACTCATCCGGAGGTTTAGTAAAAACAACTGGCTACTTAGAGGGTGGACCGGTTACATATGTTAATCATATAAAAGAATCTATATAGTTTTTATTTTAAAGGTTGCTGCAATTCGCAAAGGCGGATTGCAGTTACCTTCTAAGTTTAGAAAATTATTGTCGTATCAATACTGCTCGTATCGCTCTTCCAAAAATGAAATGTATAGCTGCCTGAACTTGGTAAAGAAATATTAATTGGTGTTTGATACTCTACACAAACTTGCGGACAAACAGTTGAGCCATCCGAAACGGCAAATGTTTTTATAAATATATCACTTCCGCTGATGCTTTTTTCAAAATATGTTTTTTCCCAGCAGTAACTTCCGCAAAAAATTATTGCCGTAAAGTTTGCGGTTAGATTTGAAACGCTATTAACTGAAACTGAATCTACCGTAATTGGAGGCCTATGTTCTTCCTTCTCAAAAGACGAGCAAGCAGAAATTAAAACTGTTAGTAAAAGAAAGAATATTTTTTTCATATAACTCTCCCGCTGCTAATTTTAATCGAATTAAAATTATTTAATAAGTATATCTGTTTCAAGTTAAAAAAGCTTTTACATATTTCGTCCCTAACGGGACTTTTAAAAGAACTTTGACTTTTCGGGTTAACAACATTCCGTTCCTAAAGGAACTTTGAAATTTTTTTTATCTTTTCTGATTAACAACAATTCCTCTCTAATGAGCCAAAGCTAAAATTAACACTGATTGCCTCTTTTAAACTCTGATTTATATTTTTAGATAAATCTTGCGGGTTGCTTTTCAACATTCAATGTTCGCTTATCTTTTCTTAAATTTACTTTGAATTTAGTTCAAGTTTAATTCGCTGAAGTGAATAAGTGTAACAAATGAAAATATTAAATGAGTAAAAAAATAATTGTTATCGGCGCTGGAATATCAGGCTTAACAACCGCTTATCTTTTATCAAAAAAAGGATTTGATGTTACGATTTTAGAAAAGAATAACTTCGTTGGCGGCTCAATTGAAAGCGTAGTTGAAAACGGTTTTCTTTTTGATCGCGGACCAAATAGCGCTTTGGAAACAACTCCTGTTATCGCACAACTTGTTCATGAACTTAAACTTGAACATGAACTTTTATATGCCAGCAAGGAGGCTAATAAAAGATATATTTTAAGAGATAACAAGCTGCACGCACTACCAATGTCTCCGCTCGGACTTATAAAAACAAAACTGTTTTCTACAAAAGCAAAATTTCGTTTGATGGCTGAACCCTTTATCGGAAGATCAAAAGATGGACATTATCAAAGCCTTGCTGAGTTTGTTAAGCGCAGATTAGGACAGGAGTTTTTAGATTATGCAATCAATCCTTTTGTTGCGGGTGTTTATGCAGGCAAACCGGAAGAGCTAAGTGTTAAATCAGCATTTCCAAAACTTTATGCGTTGGAAGAAAAATATGGCGGATTAATTATTGGAACCGTTCGCAGTATCCGCGAAAGAAAAAAACGTGCAGAGGTTGCAAAGCAATCTGCAAAAATGTTATCGTTTAAAAACGGAATGGCTGTTCTTCCGAAAGCAATTGAAAAATATTTTGGCAATAATGTTTTACTTTCCAGCAAAGTTACCTCTGTTGATAAAAATGAAAATGGGTATTCTGTTTCATATTTACAAAACGGCACAACAAACAATATAGATTGTGATGCCGTGCTTTCAACAATGCCTGTTTATGGTGCAAGCAGCCTCTTTACAAAGTTTGATAAAGAATTTAAAACTCATGCCGATGCAATATATTATCCGCCGGTTTTAGTTTACTTTTTAGTATATGATAGAAAAAACATCAAACAAAAATTAGATGGGTTTGGATTTTTAATTCCTGCAAAAGAAAATAAATCTTTTCTCGGTGCACTCTGGAGTTCAATTATCTTTTCAGACCGATCTGATGAAAGCAAAGCCGCGTTTACTTTGTTTGTGGGCGGATCGCGCAATCCCGAATTTGTAAAAGAAGAAAGATCCTCTTTACTAACAAAAGTTAGAAAAGAGTTTGAAGAATTGATGGGAATTAATGCCGAACCAATTTTTACATCCGAAAGATTTTGGGAGAAAGCAATTCCGCAATACAATTTAGGATATGTTGAACATGAAAACTTTTTTGATGATTTTGAAAAACACAATCCTGGCTTATTTATAAGCGGCAATTTCCGCGGAGGAATATCTGTGGGCGATTGCATTAAAAATGCTGATCTTGTCTGCGACAAGATTAATGTACAATTTACAATGCAGAATGTACAATGAAGGTCAAAGAAGAATCGATTAAATACGGCAATGTTGTTTTAGAAAAGAGTTTTAATTTTAGCGTTAGAATTTTAAAACTTTATCGGTTTTTATTAAAAGAAGATCGTTCTATTGAGCCAATATTAAAACAGATTTTAAGATCAGGCACTTCAATTGGTGCAAACATTACCGAAGCTCAGAATGCTCCATCTACAAAAGATTTTATTTATAAATTAAACATTTCATTGAAAGAAGCTAGGGAATCTGAATACTGGTTAAATTTATTTAAAGCATCCGATATTATTAATGAAAAATCACACAAAAGTTTATTAGAAGATTGCAAAGAATTAATCAAACTTTTAACAGCAATAATTAAATCGGCAAAAAGTAATTCAAAATAATTGTACATTGTAAATTGTACATTGTACATTCTAAAAGGAGAATAAGCATGGCCCAATATCCTGTCGTTCGTCATCGGCGTTTAAGATATAATCCGCTCGTAAGAGATCTGGTTAGAGAAACAGTGCTTACAAAAAATGATTTGATTTATCCGTTGTTTGTTGTACCCGGAACAAAAATAAGAAAAGAAATTAAATCAATGCCAGGTGTTTTTAATTTATCGATAGATGAATTAGTAAAAGAATGTAAAGAAGTTCGTGATCTTGGAATTCCCGCAGTGATCCTTTTTGGAATCCCGGAACATAAGGATGAGGTTGGATCAGAAGCTTACGATGCAAACGGAATTATTCAAAAAGCAATTCGTGCTATAAAAGCTGAAGTAAAAGATCTGCTTGTCATCACCGATGTTTGTTTGTGCGAATATACTTCGCACGGGCATTGCGGAGTTTTGAATGGCGAAGAAATATTAAACGATGAAACTATTTCGCTGCTTGCAAAAGAAGCTGTATCTCATGCGGAAGCCGGTGCAGATATGATTGCGCCATCCGACATGATGGACGGCAGAGTTGCAGCAATTAGAAAAGCTTTGGATTACAAAGGCTTTTATAAAATTCCGATTATGAGTTACGCTGCAAAATATTCTTCCGGTTTTTACGGACCATTTAGAGATGCTGCGGATTCAACTCCTGCTTTTGGTGATAGAAAATCACACCAAATGGATATTGGAAATGTAAACGAAGCTTTGCGCGAAGTTGCTGAAGATATAGAAGAGGGCGCAGATATTGTAATGGTAAAACCCGCAGGACCATATCTTGATGTAATCAGAAAAGTTAAAGATACATTTGGAATGCCGACCGCGGCTTATCAAGTAAGCGGAGAGTACGCAATGATTAAAGCCGGCGGCGCAAACGGCTGGATTGATGAAGAGCGCGTTATGGTTGAAGCTGCTTTTGCAATTAAGCGCGCAGGTGCGGATATGTTTTTAACTTACTTTGCAAAAGATTTGGCAAGGTGGATTGATAAATCAAGAAAGTAACACCTGAAAGATAGTTCAATTATGTGGATCATTATTCGTGTTCTAATTGGCTTAGTAATACTTTTTTTACTGGAATATTATTTTACAAGAAAATTAAATCGTGTTTTTAAAACGCTTTTTCCAGATTACGATTTAAAGAAAAAGAAAATAATACTTTACTCATTTCTTGTGTTGTTAAATCTTTATCCAGTGATGTTGGTTTTCAATGCTGTTTATGCGGCTGCAACAAAACAATCTGTTTCGTTTCCGGAAAATGTTTTTGCTGATTATTTGTTGCTGTATCCGTTCTGGATTTTAATTATTTTGATTTTACAAGTAAGTGTAATTTTTTTTTTAATAGATTTATTAAAACTAATTTTATATCCGTTGTACAAAAAACACAAAGAAAAACTTTATCCTCTGCAAGTAAAAATATTTTTAGCGCTTGTTGTATTTTTTGCAATTTATGTTCCAGCCCGAATGATTTACGATTATAATACGGTTGACGTAAGGACCGTTGATTACAAAAAACAAAATCTTCCAAAAGAGTTAAATGGATTTAAGATAGCTTTTATTTCTGATGTTCAGGCTGATAGATATACCGATGAAAAAAGACTTACTCGTTACGTTGAAAAAATCAATGAACAAAATCCCGATTTAGTTTTAATTGCCGGCGATGTAATTACTTCAACTCCGGATTATATTGAAACCGCCGCAAAGTATATTGGAAAAATAAAATCCAGGTACGGTACGTTTTCTTGCGTTGGCGATCATGATAATTGGGCTTATAGAAAAGATTATGTAAGAAGTTTACGTGAAGTTGAAACCGCTTTAAATAATTATCACGTAGAAATGATTGATAACGAATTGCGTTATTTAGAAATTAATTCCACAAGAATTGGCGTTACCTTTATTACAAACACTTATGTTTCTGATGTTTCAGAAACAACTCTAAAAAATCTTTCCTCATCCAACAAAGCGGATTTTAAAATATTTCTTACACATCAACCACGCGAGTTTTTAATTAATAGCGCTGCAAAAAATAATTATGATTTATTTCTTGCAGGGCATACGCACGGGGGACAAATCACATTGCTGTTTCCATTCATTCGGCTTACGCCAACTTTGATTGAAACTAAATATATTAAGGGTGATTTTTATTTTAACAAGATGCTTGCTGTTGTTTGCGGCGGATTGGGAATGTCGCTTGCACCGGTTAGATATAATTCAACTCCAGAAATTGTCATTATCACGCTAAAAGAAAAATAGTTTTTATGCTAACGCTTTCTGAAATCTTTATATATCCCGTAAAATCACTCGGCGGAATTAGTCTGCAAACTGCCGAAGTAGAAGAGTGCGGATTAAAATATGATAGACGTTATTTGCTTGTTGATGAGCACCAAATGTTTATGACACAGCGGGATTTTCCACAAATGGCTTTACTAAATTTATCTTTTGCAGAAAATGGTTTCAATGTTTTGAATATTAAAAACAATACAAGCATAATTATTCCTTTTAGATCTGATTCAAAGAAAACCATTAAAGTAAAAATTTGGAATGATGTTTGTGATGCTGTTGTTGTTGATAAGGATTTAGATGCCTGGTTTTCAAAGGCATTAAATAAAAAGTGTTCGCTTGTGTATATGCCTGATAATGAAAAAAGAGTGGTTGAAAAAAAATATATTGATGAAGGCCACATTGTAAGTTTTGCAGATGCATATCCATTCTTAATAATCGGGCAAGCTTCTTTGGATGATTTAAACTCCAAGCTAATATCACCACTTCCAATGAATCGTTTTAGACCAAGCTTTGTTTTTTCGCGGGGCAATCCTTATGAAGAAGACAATTGGAAAAAGTTTAAAATCGGTGTCGCAGAATTTGAAGCAGTAAAACCCTGTGCACGATGTGTAATCACAACAACAGACCAGCAAACCGCAGTTAGAAATGATGAACCGCTTAAAACCCTTTCTACTTATAGAAAAATTAATAATAACGTTATGTTTGGAATGAATGTGGTTTGTCATAAAACAGGATGCATTTCTATAAATGAAAATATTTTGCATTCCTAAAATGATTTTTTCTTTTTTGATTTTCATAAGCAGCGTTCTCTTTATCCAGTGATAAACAATTAACTGAATTCGTGTTTAATATCCTTTAATATTTAGGAGATTGCTTTTAACTTAACATCAACCAATTATAGTTGTTTATGAAATATGTTTGATTGTTAATGAAAAGTATAAATAAAATTTCTCTGTTCTTTTCTGTCTTGATTTTATCAACTCTTTCTTTTGCACAAAGAACAAGTGAGTGGGAAAAAATAACATCTCCAACAAATGATGTTTTAAGAAAAATATTTTTTTTAGATGAAAACAACGGCTGGGCAACTGGTCTTTCCGGTGCGATAATACACACAAGTAACGGCGGCAATAAATGGATTTTACAAAACAGCACAGTTACAACACCCATCGTAGAAATATTTTTTATAAATAAAACTGTAGGCTGGGCTTTAACTTATCCGCAAACTCCTCCTTTTGGAACAACTATTTTAAAAACAACAAACAGCGGTACGGATTGGTCCGTTGACTCAACATTTTTTCTAAATGAAATTATGTACACAATTCATTTCTTTAATGATAGCGTTGGATTTCTTGGCGGCAGCGGTATCAAAAAAACAACAGACGGCGGAAAAACCTGGAATAAGTCTTTTATCGAGCCGGGCGGTGTATCAACTTTACCAATTTATAAATTTACTTTTCTTAGCGATACTTTTGGTTATGCTTGCGGAGGAAGGGTTGATGTGGCCGGAGTTATCTGGAGAACCACAGACGGCGGAGATAATTGGTCTTATCTCGGTTTAAGCCCGGATCAGATTTTTGATGTTTTTATTTTTGATTCTTTAAATGCGCTCGCACTTTCCGGCGATCCCGAAAGCCTTTTTCCAATTATTAAAATTAAAACCACCGACGGCGGATTAAACTGGAACTCAACTGAAACACCTTTTTATGGTTTATCATATACAATTGATTTTCAAAATGATCAAGAGGGCTGGTCTGCTTCCGGTCATAAATTTTTACACAGCATTGATGGCGGTGAAAACTGGTTTGAACAACTTACGCCAGATAGTGTTGCAATTTATGATCTGCAGTTTGTAGATAAATACACCGGTTTTGCCTGTGGTGAAAATAGCGTACTGCTAAAGTTTACTTCATTCAAAACACCTGTTACTGATAAACCTATTTTTGAATTGCTGCCAAACTATCCAAATCCGTTTTCTGAAAAAACAACAATTGTTGTTTCTTCTATCACTCCAGATTTTGATGTGCCTGTGCGTGCACAATTAAAACTGTTTGATGTTTTGGGAAACGAAATTCTAAAAATAGCCGATCAAGATTTTAATTGGGGTTTTTATGAATTTAATTTTAATCCAAACCAAACAACCAAAACGCTAGCAAGCGGAGTTTATATAATAACCTTAATTTCCGGTGAAACATTAATCTCAAAGAAAATTATTTATCTTAGATAGGAGTGCAAAGTTTTAAGCCATTAAAATTAATTACAGGATAATCATGAAAAAAGAAATCTCGTTTCCGCAATCAACAATAAAATTTTTAGCTGCACTTTCAAAAAACAATAACAAAGAATGGTTTGAAAAAAATCGTGTGCGATATGATTCTGAATTATTACAGCCCGCCATGCGATTTGTAATTGATCTTGGAGAAAAGCTTACTGAATTATCCCAAAACATAAATGCTATTCCAAAAATTGATAAATCAATTTTTCGTCTTTATCGTGATGTACGTTTTAGTAAAAACAAAGCGCCGTTTAAAACTAATCTTGGTTTGTACTTTTGGGAAGGACAAGGAAAGAAGATGGAATGTTCCGGTTTATACTTTCATATCGAACCAAAAGAATTTTTTCTTGGAAGCGGAAGGTATATATTCACAAAAGATCAGTTGAAAAAATATCGTGAGATTGTTTCTGATCCGGCAAAAGCAAAACAACTGAATGAAATAATTTCTAAAATCATAAAGAATAAAAATTTTAAGCTTGGTGGAAAAACATATAAAAAAACTCCGCGCGGTTTTGATCCCTATTACAAATACAATGAATTATTACTGCACAGCGGCGTTTATATTTCTTACGAAAATAAAAATTTTGATGAACTGATAAAAAAAGATCCCGTAAATTTTGCATACAAAACATTTAAAGAAATGTATCCGCTTCACAAATGGTTTGTAGAAAATCTTGTTTAGGCTTGACATTTTGGCCAAATATTATCGCAAAGGAGGTTTCAATTTTTTATCAGGGGACCCAATAACATAAAAAATAAATTATTGTAACTCTGCAAAAGCAATTATATGACCATCCAAATCAGAAATGTAACCTACATTATCGCCCCAATCTCTTAATTGTAGTTTGCTAATTTTTTTTCCGCCGAGATTAATTCCACGCTGCAAATATTCATCAGCATTTTTAACTTTTAGATATAACTCACATCTCGGAATTCCATTGCCTGTATTGGGATTGCGTGTTTTATCTGAAAGGATTTTTGCAATTCCGTCTTCGGGCATTAATCCTAATTTAGTTGAATTGTTTAAATCAAATTCCGTTATTCCGGGTACGTCTAAACCTGGCTCAATCTGCAAAAGTTGTTTATAAAAATTTTTACTTTTTTCTTGATTGGCAACGTAAAGTATAAATTCAACTTTTTCTATTTTGTTGTCTTTTGTTATCATTATTAAAACTGCCTTTAGTTTAAAAATTTATTTAAAACGGCAATAATTGCCGCATATAAAAAGATTTAACCACTTGCCACACTATATGTAAAGCTATTAAATGTTTTAATTAATTTATATTATTATAATCAATTATTAAAACAATTATAAATCTCTTAAGAGTCTTTATGAAAAACCTTACTGTTCTTTTTTTAATCCTTATCACTACCTCAATTACAAACATCTCTGCACAAGTTAATGCACGAATGCTGCAGTTCCCCGATGTGTCTGCAACACACATTACGTTTACTTACGGCGGCGATATTTGGATTGCTGCCAAAGAAGGCGGCACCGCTTATAAATTAACTTCTGCAAAGGGAACTGAATTACTTGCAAGATTTTCACCCGATGGCAAACAAATTGCGTTCAGCGGAAATTATGATGGCAATGTTGATGTTTATGTGATGCCTTCGCTCGGTGGTTTACCAACAAGAATTACTTATCACGGAATGGCTGACCGATTATTAGGCTGGTATCCCGACGGAAACTCGCTGCTCTTTGCTTCAACGCGAGAAAGCGGCAAGCAGCGATTTAGCCAATTTTATAAAGTATCGAAAGATGGCGGTATGCCGGAAAAACTTCCACTGCCTTACGGAGAGTTTGGAGTCCTTTCTCCCGATGGAAAAATGATTGCTTACACTCCAAAATCCCGCGTGTTTAGGACCTGGAAAAGGTATTTAGGCGGAATGGCAACGGATATTTTTATTTTTGATCTTGAAAAGAAAACCGCAGAAAACATCACCAACAATATTGCAAACGATGAACTGCCAATGTGGAGTGGTAATAAAATTTATTTTCTATCCGATCGCGGCGATAACAAAAGAAATAACATTTGGTCTTACGATATTTTATCAAAGCAAACCAAGCAGCTAACAAATTTTGATGAGTTTGATATTCATTTTCCATCTCTTGGAAACAATGAAATTGTTTTTGAAGCTGGCGGACTTTTATACTTACTTGATCTTACAACTGAGAAATACAAAGCAGTAAACATTAACGTGGTAACAGATGAATCAACCTTAATGGCAAGAAATGAAAATGTTGAAAAGATGATTCAAAGTTTTTCTTTATCGTACAACGGTAATCGCACTTTGTTTGAAGCACGCGGTGATGTTTTTTCTGTGCCGACTGAAAACGGACCTGTAATTAATCTCACACAATCTTCAGGAGTTGCGGAACGATTTCCCGCATACTCACCAAACGGAAAATATGCCGCATACTTTTCAGATCGATCCGGTGAATATGAATTAACTGTGCGCGATTTAGAAAAACCATTGCCAGAAAAAAAATTAACTTCACTTGGCGAAGGGTATCGATACTCTATATTCTGGGCACCAAACAGTAAAGCGCTTGCGTTTATTGATAAATCAATGACGATTTATATTTATGATTTTGATAAAGACAAAACCATAAAAGTTGATCAACAAAAATGGATGTACGAGGGTGATCTTGAAAATTTCTCTGTAAGCTGGTCTTCAGACAGCAAGTATCTTACATACGGGAAAGAACTTGATAGCAGAATTACTGCAATTGCAATCTTTGATACAAAAGAAGAAAAAGTTCATCAGGTTACTGCTGGATATTATAATGATCTAAAACCCGTGTTTGATCCCGCTGGAAAATATTTATTCTTTTTAACCAACAGAAACTATAAACCCATGTACAGCGATTTTGATAACACTTGGATCTATCCAAACTCTACTCAAATAGCAGCGGTTAGTTTAACAAAGGATATTCCATCTCCGCTTGCACCAAAGAATGATTCGACTATCGTAAAGAAAGATGAAGAGAAGAAAAGTGAGGCAAACAAAGACGAGAAAAAAGATGAAAAAAAAAATGAGCCAAAAGTAAAAGAAGTTAAAATAGATTTTGATGGATTTGAACAACGACTCGTAATCCTTCCCCCTGCAGCGGGAAACATTGCTAACCTGCAAGCAGTAACAGGTAAAGTTGTTTTTCATCGCATGCCAAATAATGGTTCCGATGAAAAGAAAAAGCCTGTTACTTATTTTGATTTGGAAAAGCGGGAAGAAAAAACAATTGTAGATGATGCTGATGTGTTTCAAATATCTGCGGATGAAAAAAAGATTTTAATCTTAAAACAAAAATCTTATTCGGTTGTGGATGTTGCACCTGATCAGAAGCTTGATAAAAAACTACCAACTAATCAGCTTGAAATGACAGTTGTTCCGCGCGACGAATGGAAACAAATTTTTACGGATGTGTGGAGATTGGAAAGAGATTTCTTTTACGATAAAAACATGCACGGCGTTGATTGGAATGCAATGAGAAAACAATACGGCGCATTGATTGATAATGCAGTAACACGCAGTGATGTAAATTATGTTATTGGTGAATTAATAGCAGAACTAAGCGCATCGCACACTTACCGCGGCGGCGGCGATGAAGAATCTTCGCTCAAAAGACCTGTTGGATATCTGGGTATTGATTGGGAATTAAAAAACGGCGCTTACATGATTAAAAGAATTGTACGCGGCGCTCAATGGGATTCAGAAGTTCGTTCACCTCTTGATGAATCCTATTTAAAGGTTAATGAAGGTAATTATATTCTTGCAGTTAATGGTGTTTCAATCGATGTTACAAAAGATCCAGCTTCTGCATTTGAAGGTCTCGCAGATAAAACAATTGAACTAACTGTTAATTATAAACCATCGCTTGATGGCGCCTGGAATATTATCGTAAAAACTATGAGCGATGAAACACGATTAAGAAATCTTGAATGGATTGAATCAAACAGAAAAAGAGTTGATGAAGCAACGAACGGAAAAATCGGATATATCTTTGTGCCAAGCACAGGCGTTGACGGACAAGATGAACTTGTGCGACAATTTTATGCACAGTTTAGCAAAGAAGGATTAATAATTGATGAGCGATTTAACAACGGCGGGCAAATCCCTGATCGCTTTATTGAATTGTTGAATAGGAAACCCCTAAACTTTTTTGCCGTTAGAGATGGAAAAAATTGGCAATATCCGCCATCCGCTAATTTTGGTCCTAAAGTTATGCTAATAAATGGCTGGAGCGGTTCCGGTGGTGATGCGTTTCCTGATTATTTCCGCAAAGCAGGGCTTGGTCCTCTAATCGGTACAAGAACCTGGGGCGGATTGATTGGAATTACCGGCGCACCAACATTAATTGACGGCGGAAGTATTACCGTCCCAACATTTAGAATGTATAATACGGATGGAACATGGTTTAAAGAAGGACACGGCGTTGATCCGGATATTGATGTACCTGAAGATCCTGCAACTTTATCAAAAGGGATTGATGTGCAGCTTGAAAAAGCTATTGATGAAGTAATGAGATTGCATAAATTAAATCCACCTGTAAATCCAAAGCAGCCTGCTTACGAAAAGAGATAGTTCGGTTGTTACGGTCGCACCGTGACAAAAGCAAAATCACGAAATGGTTCGTGACTTCCAAAGAAACAATTAAAGGCGATCAGAAATGGTCGCCTTTTTTCATAATCTATTATCATTCATTTTATTATCTTACCGATAAAATTTTATAGAAAAGTTAAAAATGAAACTTCGTTTATTTATCACGACAAATATCTTGCTGTTGCTTTTTGTTACGGTAACAGCACAAACAATTAATGTAAAGATTGTTGAAACATCTGATGTACACGGAGCAATTTTTCCGTACAGTTTAAAAGATAATAGAGAAATAAATTCTTCTCTTGCTCGGGTTTCAACATACCTTAATCAGCAGCGTGCGGATACAAACCAAATAGTTTTTCTTTTGGATAACGGGGATATAATCCAGGGAAATCCTGCCGTTTATTATTACAATTTTGAAAAAACAGATACCATAAATCTTTACGCTGATGTGATGAACTATTTGAAGTACGATGCCGGTACAGTTGGAAATCATGATATTGAAACAGGACACGATGTTTATGATAAGTTCACTAAAGAATTAAAATGCCCCTGGCTCGCGGCTAATGCAATCAACACAACAACGAATGAACCTTACTTTAAACCTTATACAACTATTGAAAGAGGCGGAGTAAAAATTGTTGTACTTGGTATGATAACGCCTGCAATTCCGCAATGGCTTCCTGAAAATATTTGGTCAGGAATGCGATTTGATGACATGATCGAAACAGCAAAAAAATGGGTTAAAA
>JBDTRQ010000046.1:0-2184 GCA_039931535.1 Ignavibacteriota bacterium | reverse complement strand
AATTGGTTTATGATGATATAGAGGTTGAAAAAAGAAGGATAGAAGAATTTTTCAATACCATTCCAAATAATATCATTCAGCCTGCCACAAAATTTCCAGACACTCATTGGGAAGCTATAGAAGCTATCATACTTTTAGGAAAAGATATGCTCTCATTGATAAATTCTAATCCAGTTTTAGCCTATATAATAATTAATGCAAATAAAATTAATCCTTCAATAAGATTATTAAATGATGCTGAAGTCCTTAAAAAGATGATCCTTACTAAGCAAAAAAGAGTATTAGACAGATGTGGATTTCCAGAAACAAATCAGATGGTTAAAATCTTTTCGAAAATAGATCCGAAGTTTATTAGGGTAAATGAACTTATTTGCTTAAGAAATTTGTTGATGATAAATGCAGAATTAAAAGAAAGGATTCTGAATATTTTATCGTATGCAATAACTATTAATAGAAATTTGTTACGACTGGTAATTTATAATTCACCATTATTGCAATTGATCAGTAATAATATAGTTTATGAATTAGCAACTTCTGAATCATTCATTGAACATTTAATAAAGATCAAACAATTATATCTAAATTCTAAGAGATGGCAATTAACCGCTCCAAAAGTAATGACCTTATCAAGTATAAATAAAACATTCGAAAATCAATTACTTGCAGTGGAAAAAAAGAGACAAAAAGAAAATTCGTTTCCACAACCACCATTAGAAGATAATTTTTATATCACAGCAATTTGTCAGGAAAGTGATCTTATTTTCTGGTCAAAAAGACAAGGGAATTGTATTAGAAGTTATACCAGTTCAATTAAATCCAGACAAAAATATTTCTATAAAGTAATCTTTGAAAAAGAAGAAGCGACACTTGAATTAATATTAGGAAAGCGCCAAATTAGAAAAGGTAACTTGCTAGGAATTAGTAATACAGGTGTATCCCTGGCGTTGAATCAGATGGTTGACCAGTGGGTTATGGAGTGCAAAATGAAAAAGAAAAAAGTAGCTGTAACTAAATTATCGGATTGAAAAGGAATCTAGCAAGTAAAATAATTTGTCGCCTTAATTGATAGCCTCATCTGTGCTAGACCAGGTAAAGTCTAAAATATCTAAGTACTTCCTAACTACTGTTATATTAAATACATAATAGTCAGAAATTATTTGAAGTGGAAAATCTTAAGGCTGAAGTAAAAAATAAAGAGAATTATTTTGTTCTCAATGTTTCAAAAATTAAAATTAATCTTTATTTGAATAATACATAGTAAAAACAGTTAAGCTACAGTTTATAACGTTTATTTATCTATAAATGAAAATATTAGAATGGGAGATTATTTTCATTTTCAGAATCATCGATTCGCTTAGTCGTTTTAAAATCTTTATTTGCAATCGCGATAAACAACTTATTAAATTCATTATTATCCCCAGTTTTTACAATATTATACAGTTCATCAACTAAAAGATATAACCTTTTTGACTTATTAATATGTTCGTTAAAATAATCATTCCCCTCAAAATTAATTGTAACACTGAAACTTGTTTCTTGACTTAATAGATCCTCCGATTTCCAAATTTCTATGATTCCTTGCCTTAATTCTAAAATGATGTGAGCATCCCCAAAAGTATGAAACCAAGGTAATTCATCATTTTTTGTTAATTTAATTAACCTTTTAATTGTTTCCTCAAGATGGTTTTCATTAATGACTCCTATTCTGTTTACAATTTTAGTATAAATATGTTTAACGTCTTTAGCCTTTAAATTCTGCCAGAAAAATGGTTGAATATCTTTTCTCATTTCTACAATGAGCTCTTGCAATTCATTAATCATATTTCCCCGGCTAGGATCAATCAGAATTGAAGCAAGGGCATCAATTTTTTTAGCCAACTTTTTATTTGAAAAAAGCCACGAAGATAATATAGCTGAATTGTATTCCTTCACTCTATCCGCCTGTGGATTAAAACACATTTCAGCAATAGTCGGTATAATCTGCGTATATATTTTTTGTTTACTTTCTCTAAACTCTTTCACTTTCCCTATAAAATAACCTAGAATTCCTGAAATCAATAATGCTAATAAAGTTTCGATGAAGCTCATAAAATATCCTTCCTAGTAGCAATGAATATTAATTTGTTAAGTCAATCTCTCATAATGAAAAACCAACAGGTTTCTAAAACCTTTCCTTCACCAACT
>JBDTRQ010000045.1:0-4852 GCA_039931535.1 Ignavibacteriota bacterium | reverse complement strand
CTCAAAGAAATGTCAAAGCCATAATTATAATAATTAAGTTGCTTTTGGTGGATATAGTTTTACGTAAGATTACAAAAACCCTCGAACTTTAAGGAAAGCTCGAAGGTTTAATTCAAAACTTTTTATTTCTGTCGGAAGGCAGTCATTCCGCCAAGTACATATTTAGCGTTATAACCGTTTTTACTTAAAATGCTTGCAGCAACAGACGATCTGTTCTGTGTTCTGCAGACTACCGCAATTTCTTTGTCCTTATACTTTTCAAGTTCAGAAATTCTGGATTCTAAAACTTGCAACGGAATATTTATAGCACCATCAATCTTACTTAAAGGTACAGCTAATTCTTCGGGAGTTCTAACATCAATAACAATTAACTCTTTATCACTTTTTAATTTTTCTTTAAACTGTTCCATTGTATAAGAGTTGGATGGATTATGTTGTGCACAGCCTATTACTGATAATAAAATAACGGAGAGAATTATAAAATTTTTAATTTGATTCATATTATTCCTTTTAATTTAAACCACACATTCCGGAAGCACATCCGCCGTTGTATGAGGGCTGAACTCCGCAGCTTCCAGTTTCGCAGTTTGAACTGCTTGATGAAAATCCCGCAGCGCTAAATGTTGATAATAATTTTTGGTTTTCTTTTGAGTTGCAGCTTGGACAGCTAACTTCTTCCTGATTTAAAGATGATTTATGCAATACTTCAAACTTTGAACTGCATTGTTTGCATTTATATTCAAATATCGGCATAGTGGTTTCCTTCTTAGTTTTAAATTTTTATTTTTTTTGAAAAGTGTTTTTACTAATCGCAATCGCTTAAATCTAAAAAATTCATTAAGCGTGAGTGTGCATCTTTTGGAATTTCTACTTTGTATTGTTTGTAATAATCAATTGTAAGCTCAACAGTTTTAAAGTAGCTTTTACAATCGCTGCAGCTATCTAAATGATTTTTAATCGCAACACAATGCTCGGAGTTAAGGTCCTCACCAAGACTTTCGCAGATGTGCTGCATTACATCTTTACATTTTGGTTTTTGTTCACTCATCGGCTAAATGCTTCGTTTAATTCTTTTCTTAAAAATGCTCGCGCTCTGTGTAATCTGGATTTAACAGCCGGTACAGAAAGTTCTGTCATTTCCGCAGTTTCTTCGGTTGATAATCCTTCAACATCTCGTAATAAAAAAACAATTCTGTATTCGGGACCTAGTTTATCAATCGTTTCATCCAAAATTTTTCTAAGCTCTTCGTTTTCAATATTTTGATTCGGAATATTAGACCAGTCGGCTGTGTACTTGTCTTCATAAAGTTCGTCATCATTATCTATCGAAACAAAGGTTCTTGATTTATCTTTTCTTGCAAGCATTAAACAATGATTAGAAACTATTCTGTATAACCAGGTAGAAAGTTTTGAGTTTCCATCAAACTGATGCAGACTTTTTATCATACTAAAAAAAGTTTCCTGCATTATATTTTCTGCTTTGTCCTTATCCCTGCAAATCTTAAACGAAAAATTATAAATAGTTTGCTCATTATTTTTTACTAACTGAGCAAGTGCCTGTCTATCACCCGATTTTGCAAGTTCTATTAATTTTGATTCTTCCATCTGTAAGATGCTCTATGTAAAATGTGGATTCTTTAAGTGGACAAAAATACCAAATATATTTTATATAGATAAATATTTGAAAAAATAGCTATTTTTGAAGGAATAATTGTTGCACAATATTTGCAATCAGAATATCATTTAACAATTATTCTGGATTTTAAAATGAGTTCCAACAAAACAATTGAATCAATAAAATCAAATGATTTGTTCAAAGGATTAGATTTTGCTTCCCTCAAAATCCCTTTTGATGCAAAAAACTTTTTAGAATTTAAAGAGGGAGATCTGATTTATTCATCAGGCGTTCCTTCTGATTTTGTTTACCTTATAATTAACGGTGAAGTAAAAGTAAAATTAAATTCATTAAAGAGATTGTTCTTCAAATCACCCAATGATTTTTTTGGCGAGACAGAAGTCCTACAAAACGAGCCAAGAAGTTCATCCGCACTTGCAAACAGCGATTGTTTAATTTATAAAATGGATGCTGATTTCTTCAGTAACCTCCACGGTGAGTCTCCATCATTTGGAATGAACTTGGTTAATGATGATCAAAACGAATCAAATGATATTCCGATTATAAAACCCGTACCGGACCTTATAATACCAAAGCCGGAACTTGACTTGAAACCTGCGATAGAAACAAACACAACAATGCCAGAATTTAATTTGAAGTCAGAACCCGAAAAAATTGAGATAAAAAATCTTGTTGATGTAAAACCAAAATATCAAACATCAATTGATCTTGATACAATAAAGATAAAACGATATGAACAGGAACCTGATCTTGATGCATTTATCCAGCAAAAATATTTAGAGAACGATAACAAATCTTTAAAAAATAATTTGCTCGGTGATTCTGATGATTTAACGAACTGGATTATTACAGAAGGTAATTTGGAGGAGGCTGCACAAAATAAATCTCAATCTTCAGTTTCAAGCAAATCAAATTCAAACGGAAAAGATATTTCATTTTCAAATCCAGCACAAAATTTTGAAAATCAGTTTGGATTAGATTCCACTGGTTATAAATCTACATCTTTACCGCAGCCTTCCGGCGATATAAATAAAACTGCAAAAGAAATATTAAATTATCTTTTGCACAAAACAGATTCACACGTTGGGGCTATCTTTCTTTTCTCACAGGATTCACAAATGCTCGATGAGATTTATCAAACCAATGAATCTATTTACAAAGGAAAGAAATCAATTAAAGAAGGTATAACAGGTTTAGCAGCAAAAGAAAAAGAAGTTAGATTTGCTGTTTCTTTTCTTAACGATATTAATTACAATCAAGAAGTTGATAGTCTGAATGATTTTGTTGGTGAATCGTTAATTGTAATTCCCTTTTTAGATGTTAAAAAAAATCTGATAGGTGTTGCTCAACTTAGATCCAACGAAACAATGTTTACAACAGATGAAGAGCGAAAAATTAAAGAGTACGCAAATCAAACATCAAAAATTTTAGAGCAAAGTTTAATTTTAAGTTCTAAAAATAAGCCCGGATATAAGTCCGAGCTTGGTCAATTCTCTAATTTTATTATGCAGGATGTTAAAGCGCCGCTGCTAACTATAAAGCATTATTCTTCACTTCTATCTCGATTTGATTTACCTGAAGAAGTTAAAAAAGTTATTAAGCTGCTTTCATCGCAGACTAATTCTGTTATCGATATGCTTCAATCTTCAATTGATTTTTCTGAAAAAAATAAAAAAATAAAATTAGAAACCGTAGCATTTAATGAAGTGATGGACCATAATTTAATTTTACTTTCGGATTATGTAGAATCCAGAAATGTAAAGTTGTTTAAAAAACTTGGCAATGATGTTAAAGTTAAAATTGATACAAGAAAATTTTATGTAGCCTGTTATTATATAGCCCGATTTGCTTGCGATCTGATGAAGCAGGGTGGTAATCTATATTTCAGCAGTTCGATCGAAAGCATAAACGTTGTGCTCAATATTAAAGATGGAAACAAAATAAACAGCGAGGATTTGGAAAAAGTTTTTGATCCTAATTTTACCGGCGGTACGAATGAAAATATTGGTCTAAGTTTAGCAATTTCAAAATTTATAATTGAATCAATGAACGGTTCAATTAAATTGGAGTCTTCAGAATCCGCAACTACTTATCTGGTTACTATTCCAATTTTGTCTTTAACTTAGGTAATGAAATATGATTTAATTACCATTCTTGGCTGCACTGCAACAGGGAAAACAAAACTTGCTGCACAGCTTGCTGATTATTTTATTGGAGAAATTATTTCCGCCGATTCCCGGCAGGTTTATCGTGGCATGAATATCGGCACAGGAAAAGATTTAAGCGAATATAATATAAACGGCAAATCAATTCCCTATTACTTAATTGATGTGATCGATCCTCAAGAAGAATTTAATCTTTACACATTTCAACAACTATTTTATCAGTCGTACAATTCGATAAAAAAAAACAATCATCTTCCATTTCTTGTTGGCGGCACAGGTTTGTATTTAAGTTCTGTTCTGCAAAATTATAATCTCAGTAAAGCTGATTTTGAAAATCAATCCGATAAAATCACATCATTTTCGGATGATGAATTAAAAGTGATGCTAAAAAATTTTAATACAGAATTACACAACACAACGGATTTAGCCAATAGAAATAGGATCATAAAAGCGATTGTAGTAAGTAATGCAATGTTAAATCAACAGCCGCAACAAGAATTAAAATCATTTACAATCGGCGTTAATCTTTCCCGTGATGAAATAAAAAAAAGAATTACCGCAAGATTAAAGAAAAGATTAGATGAAGAAGGAATGATCGAAGAAGTAAAATATTTAATGGATTCCGGTGTAAGTTACGATAAAATGATTTTCTTTGGATTGGAGTACAAGTTTATTGCGCAATATCTTAAAGGTGAATTAAATAAAAATGATATGTTTCAAAAATTAAATTCTGCAATTCATTCATTTGCAAAGAGACAGATGACCTGGTTAAGAAAAATGGAAAAGGAAGGTGTTAAAATTAATTGGATTGATGGCGCTGACTTTAATAATGCAAAAGAATTGATTGAAAAAGAGTTTTATTAAGTGTTGTCAAACCTACATACAATTTTAAAATTGCCAGGAACTTAACCGTCTTTTGTGGAAGTCATTGCGAATTCTTATAAACATGTCGGCAGACATGTTTATAAGGATGAAGCAATCTATTGTACAAGTTGAGATTGCTTCGGCTAATCGCCATTGCAATGACAATCAAACATTCTACCTCGGCTTA
>JBDTRQ010000044.1:0-1538 GCA_039931535.1 Ignavibacteriota bacterium | reverse complement strand
CCCAGATTAGTCAATAGGCAAAAAGCTCTAATGACCGCCAATAGAAAAGAGTAAAGCTAAGTTGTTCTTATGTAATAAGATAAGTTATATTCTGCTATATAAAAAAACCAAATTATTTTTGTAAGAAAAACATACAAACAAATGGAGATAAAAATAGAGTTTACCGACAAAGAAATCACCCCTTGGGGCGGAATGATTTTGATGAAAAAGTTAATTGAGAAAACAAAGATAAATGGAGTTTTAGAACGTCTTCCACTACCTTCTCAGAACTCAAATCGTGGCTATAATCCAGTACAGTTGATAAACAATTTTTGGGTAAGCCTCTGGAGCGGAGCCAGTCGTTTTGAACATTTAGAGGTAACAAGAATGGACAAAGTAATTCAGAAAATATTCGGATGGAAACGAATGGCAGGTCATAAATCATTTCAAAGATATTTTAAGAAATTCGGACAAGCAGATAACCAAAGAGTATTTACCGAGTTGTTCAACTGGTTTTTCAAACAGATAAAATTTGATAACTACACATTGGACTTAGACTCAACGATAATGACCAGATATGGAAAACAACAAGGAGCAAAAAAAGGTTACAACCCAAAGAAGCCAGGACGCAATAGCCATCATCCGTTGATAGCATTTGTAGCAGAAGTACGAATGACGGTAAACTTCTGGTTAAGAAGCGGGAACTCATATACAACAAATAATTTCTATAATTTTCTTGAAAATACCTTTGAGCGCTTAGAAGGAAAGACAATAGGCTTGCTGAGGGCAGACAGTGGATTTTATGATAAAAAGATATTCGAATACTTAGAAAATCGAGTAAAACAGGTTAATTACATAATAGCTGCAAAATTTTATAGACCACTAAAACTTGCAATAGCCAGAGAGAAAACTTATTTAAGATTAGATGATGGAATAGAAATAAGCGATACGACCTATCAAAGTCCTGAATGGGAAAAACCAAGACGAATGATAATAGTAAGACAAGAAATAAACACACGCCCAAAGGCAACGGGCAAACAGTTACGTTTATTTGGTCAAGAAGAAGTTTATAAAAATTATCGATACAGTTGTTTCATAACCAACCTTAGTCTATCAGCAAAGATGATATGGGATGCATACCGAAACAGAGCAGATGCAGAGAATAGGATAAAGGAATTGAAAGAAGATTTTGGAGCAGGTAGTTTTAATGTAGAAGACTTCTTTGCAACCGAAGCTGCATTAAATTTTGTAATGATGGGATATAATTTAATGAGCTTATTCAGACAAGCAATACTAAATACAAAAACGCATCAGCAATTAAAAACACTACGGTACAGGGTATTTGCAATTGGTTCATACATAACAAAGGATGGTAATGATAGAATTCTAAAACTATCACTAGCAATGAAACGGCGAAGTTGGTTCGAAGGACTTTGGGCTAATACAAATCTTTTTAGTTGGCCGTTTGTTCTATCAAATAAAAATCTCTAATGACAAATCTGGGTTTATTAAATGAAATTGCTGTAAATGATCTAATTCTTTTTTCATCCCTTCGCTCT
>JBDTRQ010000043.1:0-7257 GCA_039931535.1 Ignavibacteriota bacterium | reverse complement strand
AAACCATTAATGGAACAGGTGCTTGCTGAATCTGCCAAGATGAATCTTTATAAACTTCTTTATCAGATAGCTTTCTAATTATTTGAGTTAGCAGTGGAGTAAGCACACCATTAATAATTTCTGCACGGATCGAATTTCTGTCGTTAACTGAAATTGTGTCGCCAACTCCCTTAAGTTCAAGAAATTTATTTGAAATTTTATCAGCCTTGTAAACTTCTAAAATTTCACCTTTAGTGTTAAAACGAACACTGAATGGATTGTTGTAAAGTGACTGGTACTCAGCAAACTGATGTATCGATGCTGAATCCACATCTTTACCAGCTTCAAAATTAAAATTTTGTCCGTTAGCAGATGCTTCAAGTTTTAAAGAATTAATTTTAATCTCAGCTTCAGTTGCACCTTCTTCATCAACATCTTTAACTGTAAAATCTATAAGATAAGTAATCTTCTGATTTACACTTTGTGACATCGATGAATCCATAGTAATTGTTTGTGAATTGTTTGCAATTGTAGTTAAACGATAAACTGCTTTATCGCCTTTAGCAAATTTATATTTTATAAAAAATGGTTTACCGGTGTTATCAACTCCATCAGTTTTTAAATCTGTGGAATCGAACGCATATTTCTCTTTGTCTGAAATTTTATTTTCGGGTTCATTTTTCTTTTCACCGCAGCTAATTAAAATAAAACTAAAAACTAAAAGCACAACAAGATGTTTTAACATTTTTTCCTCTTTAATAAAGTAAATATTTAATTCTTTTATTTTCAAACTTAAGTAATTCTTTTTGCCAGGATGCAATAATCTTTTCAGGAGTAACCTTTTGCAGCAATGCTTTCTTCAAATTACTATTGCCGGCAAGTCTATCAAATCCATCAGTAAATTTAATTTTATTTCCATATAATTTAACGAGAACAAATAATAGTTTTGTACTAAATTTTACTGGTTCAAACTTGGTTGGATCAGTTATTTTGATTTTAATTCCATAACAAGTTTGCCCTTTGTATTTGGGGTTTGTTACCATTCCTTCAATATCATCAGGAATAAATGTTACAGATTGCATTTCGATTCCAGCAACGGTAAAAATCTTTAACTTGTCAATAACATCATCAGCATTAATAAACGGTGCGCCAAATTGCAGGAATGGAAAACGAGTTCCTCTTCCTTCAGAAATATTTGTACCTTCTAGTAAACAAATTCCCGGATATACCAAGGCTGTTTCCAGCGAGTTAATGTTTGGTGATGGTGAATTCCAATTTGAATAAAATTGATTCGGTATTTCGCGTTTCCAGTTTTTGCACTGAATAACTTTTAGTGAAACATTTTTCCAAGTTGGGACAACTTTTTCTCCAACAAAATAAGTTGCAAGTTCTCCAATAGTCATTCCATATATTATTGGAATTTGAGCAATACCAACAAACGATTTTAATTTTGAATCAAGCACAGGTCCATCAATATATTTTCCACCGATTGGATTTGGACGATCTAAAATCATAATTGGAATATTATTTTCTCCTGCAGCTTCTAAAATATAATACATTGTAGAAATGTAAGTGTAAAATCTTGCACCAACATCTTGAATATCAAATATTAATAAATCAACATCCTTAAGATTATCCTTTGATGGCTCTCTATCTTTACCATAAAGTGAGATTATTGGAACTTTTTTGTAGAGATTATTTTTATAATCAATTTTTTCACCAGCTTCTTCAACTCCTTTAAAACCATGTTCGGGTGTAAAGATTGCGCTTACAGTAACATCCTCTTGTTCAAGCAGAGCATCAACTAAATGTTTCCCATTTGATAATAGCGCAGTTTGATTACAGACTACTCCAACTTTTTTTCCGCTGATTAAGTTTAGATTTTCTGAAAAAAGTAAATCAGTGCCATTAATTATTTGGGCATTAATATTGGTTGCAGTTATTAATATTAAAGCAAATGTCAAAAAGTTAAATACATATTTGATATTCATATTTTATCCTTTCACTCAAAAAAAACAACCTCCTGAAAAGGAGGTTGTAAATTGAATTCTAAAATTCATCTAACTTGGATAATTTTCAATTAATTCTTTGCTTCCAAAGAAAAATGCAATTTCTTTTGCAGCATTCTCATCCGAATCAGAACCGTGTACTGCATTAAACTGCACGCTTCTTGCATAAAGTTTTCTAACTGTTCCTTCAGCAGCTTTTGCAGGATCTGTAGCGCCAATTAGTTTTCTGTAATCTTCAACTGCGTTTTCTTTTTCAAGTGCAATTGGTACGCAAGGTCCGGAGGTCATATATTCAACAAGCTCTCCATAAAAAGATTTTTCTTTGTGGATCTCATAAAATGCTTTAGCGGCTGATTCAGAAAGCTTAACCATTTTTAATCCTTTAACTTTAAATCCAGCTTTACAGATTAAAGAAATTATTTCACCAACGTGGTTATCGTTTACTGCATCCGGTTTGATTATCGCTAATGTTTTGTTACTCAAGTACATCTCCTATTTCCTTTTACTTTTTCTCTTGTTTGATTTTTTATCGTGCTTTTTTGATTTGTCTGTCTTTTTCTTTTCAGTTTTTTTCTTTGATTTTACTTTTTCAACTTTAACTGGCTTTGCAGTTTTTGTTATCTTTTTTACAGCAGCAACTTTTCTTACAACAGGTTTTTTAGCTTTTAATTTTTCGATGGCTTTTAACATCGTCACACCAATTTCGGCAGGACTTTCGATAACATGAATTCCAGCCTTATTCATCGCTGTCATTTTTTCTGCTGCGGTTCCTTTTCCGCCTGAAATGATTGCACCAGCGTGTCCCATTCTTCTTCCGGGAGGTGCGGTTCTTCCTGCGATAAATCCAACAACAGGTTTCTTAACATTTTTCTTGATGAACTCAGCAGCTTCTTCTTCAGCACTTCCGCCAATTTCACCTATCATTACAATTCCATCCGTGTCTTTATCATCATTAAACATTTTTATAATATCAATAAATCTGGATCCAATAATAGGATCGCCGCCAATACCAACGCAAGTTGATTGACCGAGGTTTACATCTGATAATTGTTTTACAGCTTCGTAAGTTAATGTGCCGGAGCGGGAGACAACACCAATATTTCCTTTTTGATGAATGAAGCCTGGCATAATTCCAACTTTAGCAATACCGGGAGAGATAACTCCGGGGCAATTTGGTCCCACCAAAACAACATCTTTTACTTTTATTGAATTGTAAACTTTTACCATATCATTAGTTGGAATTCCTTCGGTAATGCAGATTATATATTTGATTCCAGAGTTAGCGGCTTCTAAAATTGCATCAGCAGCAAAAGCTGGTGGAACAAAGATTACCGATGAATTTGCTTTCTGAACTTTTACCGCTTCTGCAACAGTGTTAAAAACCGGAACGTTTTGAAATTTTGTTCCGCCTTTACCTGGTGTTACACCTGCGACAACTTTTGTTCCGTATTCAAGCATTTGAGAAGTGTGAAACGAACCTTCGCTGCCGGTAATTCCTTGAACAACAAGGCGAGTGTTTTTATCAATAATGATAGCCATAAATAATCCTTTGCTAATTAAAATTTTATGAACAAAAATAAGAAATTTCTGGGATAATGGTAAATGATAAGTAGATAAAATGACGACCAATTGATTTAAAACTTTATCAATTGATAACTTGATTAAATTGAGTTATCGATGTAATTTTCTAATAAATAATTCGATAGGCGTTAGATGTTATCAAATCAAAGATTATCGGACAAGTCAATAAACTTAAAAAATTTAAACTTGTTAGAAAAGATTTCCTTAGTTGAAGATATTTGGGATGATATTAGCAGTTCACAAGAAAACTTTGAAGTTTCTGAAGAACAAAAAAAAGAAATAGACTTACGATTAAGTAGCTATCAACTTAATCCTAATGATTCTAAAACGTGGAACATTGTTCGAGAAGATATCAAATCTAAACTATGAAATTAAAGGTTTTGATTAGACATGAGGCTGCTATTGATGATTTTAAAAATGCCACCAAATCTCCAAAACACAAAACAACACTAAATAAAATAATGAGTGAACTTTAGTGTCTTTGTGTTTTAGTGGCAGAGTTTTTAACGATAATCATGGAGGTAGTTTAGATAACTTTGTACCCAATCAAATGAATAACTTCTGTTGAGCCCATTTTGAAAGGCTCTTCTTTACCAAAGATAAATCCAAGTTTTTGATACCACTCTAAAGATTTTACATTTTGTTTCATGACACCAAGCCATACTTTTGAGAAATATTTTTCTTTTGCAATTAAGTAAGCCTCATTCAATAATTTTTTACCGATTCCAAAGCCTTGATACTCCGGAAGAATATATAATGATGAAACATATAATTTTTTATTGATGTGGTCTTCAAATAATTTCATCCATCCAACGGAAACGGAATTAATTTCTGCAAGCTTTCCTATCGTGAAAGAGTCATTTATCATTCCAATCAAACTATTTTTGTTGTAAAAATTTTCGAAATGAATTTTGATATCCTCATCAGGTATAAATGAATAGGTGTCTTTCCAGGTAGTGAGCAAAATTTCTTTTACGATTGGAAAATCTTCTTTAGTCCAGTTGCGAATATTTATTTCAGCTTGAGATTTCATCCTGTATATGTTTTGATAACTGAAATATCTTTTCTTCATCAAACTGCTGCGACAATATTTGTAAACCGATTGGAAGATTATTTGAATTTTTTCCGATAGGAATATTCATTCCCGGAATTCCTGCAAGATTTGCTGATGTTGTGTAGATATCGCTCAAATACATTTGTAATGGATCATCAGATTTTTCACCAATCTTAAATGCAGCAGTTGGAGTAGTTGGTGTAATTAGTACATCCACTTGTTTAAATACATTATCAAAATCTTCTTTTATTAATCTTCTAACTTTTTGCGCTTTGCGATAGTACGCATCATAATAACCTGATGATAAAACATAAGTGCCGAGCATAATTCTGCGTTTTACTTCTTTGCCAAATCCCTGTGTTCGCGAATTAAGATACATCTCTTTTAAGTTTGAATAATCACTTGCTCTAAAACCGTAACGCGCGCCATCAAATCTCGCGAGATTTGATGATGCTTCTGCTGTGGTTAAAATGTAGTAAGTTGCAATTGTGTATTCTGTTTTTGGAAGCGAAACTTCTTTTATTTCATAACCTTCAAGTTTCAATTCATCTACAACATTTAAAATTGCGGTTTTAATTTCTTCATCAAGTCCTTCATCAAAATATTCTTTTGGAATACCGATTTTAAGTTTTGTGTCTTTAGTTAGAGAGGAAGAAAAATTGGGGATTATTTTTTCAATCGAAGTTGAATCATTTAAATCTTTTCCTGAAATAACTTCCATTACCAGAGCCGCATCTTCCACATTTTTTGCAAATGGACCAATAGAATCAAACGAAGAAGCGAAAGCAGTTAAACCGAAACGTGAGACTCTTCCATAAGTTGGTTTTAATCCAAACACTCCGCAAAAAGCTGCCGGCTGTCTTATCGATCCACCTGTATCTGTACCGAGAGAAACATCGCAAAGATTTGCTGCAACTGCTACAGCAGAGCCGCCGCTGGATCCACCGGGAACTCTTGTTTTATCTACAGGATTTAAAACATTTCCATAAACGGAGTTTTCGTTTGATGAGCCCATTGCAAATTCATCGCAGTTTGTTTTACCGATAATAATTGCATCTTCATCAATAAGTTTTTGTACTGCTGTGGCTGTATAAAGTGAAGTATAATCTTTTAAGATGTTTGATGAGCAGGTGAGAGGATGATCTTTGTAAGCAAGAACATCTTTAATCGCGATTACCATTCCTGCTAATTTGCCGGCAGAATTATTTTTTATTTTCTGCTCACTTGTTTTTGCAGATTCAATTGCTTCATCATTAAAAACAAAATTAAAAGCATTAAGATCTTTTTGATCTTCTATGTTTTTTAAAAAATGTTTTACATTTTCAATAAGACTAAGCTTGCCGGTTTTTATAAGCTCTAATTTTTCTTTGTGGTTTTTGTAGAATGTCATTTATAGGTTTTTTTATTGTATTTAAAAAATAGATTCCCACTTTCGTGGGAATGAAAAAAAATCAATTTATATTAATTGATCCTGAAACAATTCGCCGTGGCGGACAGGATGACGAAGAAGTAATTAAGACTTATCAGATTTTTTTACATCATCATCAGTTTTTTTGATTTCGTCTTCAACATCTTTTAAAGATTTTTTGAATTCCTTCATACCTTTGCCCAAACCTTGAGCAAGTTCCGGAATTTTTTTTGCACCGAATAATAACAGTATTACAAGTACAATTATTATTATTTCACCAGCACCTAAATTTCCAAACATATCGTTACCTTTAATTTAATATATAATTAGCTATCGATTTAAAAATTAACTGTCCATCGGTTCTGCCAAGAGTTGGATTGCAGGCTCTCTCCGGATGAGGCATCATTCCCATTACATTACCGCTTTGGTTAACGATACCTGCAATGTTAAGTTGAGAACCATTTGGATTATTTTCATCATTAACATTTCCATTTTCATCAGAATATCTAAACAAAATTTGTTTATTGCTTTCAAGTTCTTTTAAAACTTGTGCATCTGCAAAATAATTTCCTTCGCCATGCGCAATTGGAATTTTTATTACTGATTTTTTTTCTTCAATTTCAGCAGAGAATATTGTTTCTCTATTTTCAATTTTAAGATAAACATCTTTACAAGCAAACTTAAGGGAATTATTTCGTATCATAACTCCGGGAAGCAAACCAGCTTCAAGCAAGATTTGAAAACCGTTGCAGATTCCGATTACAATTCCGCCTTTATTTGCAAAACTGATTACAGAATTCATAATCGGGGAAAATCTTGCTATGGAACCGGTGCGAAGATAATCACCGTAAGAAAATCCGCCGGGTAAAAGTATAACGCTGCTTTGTTTTAAGTCTGTGTCTTTATGCCACAAAAATTCAACATTATAATTTAAAACTTTGTGTAAAGAATAATAAGCATCGTGGTCACAATTTGAACCGGGAAAAACAACTACGCCAAACTTTAGACTCATTTTACTTCGTCCAGTTTGAACTCAAAATCTTCCATAATAGGATTTGCAAGAAGCTTTGAACAATATTCGTTTACTTCTTTTTCTGCGGCATTGCGGTCTTTAACATCAACATCAAACTCAATTAGCTTTCCGATTCTTGTGCCTCTAATATTTGAAATGCCAAGATGCTTTGCACCTTTTCAACTGCAACGCCTTGCGGATCAAGAATGGATGG
>JBDTRQ010000042.1:0-2240 GCA_039931535.1 Ignavibacteriota bacterium | reverse complement strand
AAAACAAATAATGTTGATCAACATGCACATTGCCGCCAGCATAACCGTTAGTTATGTTTGTAAAATTTGTTCCATCTGTCGATCTATAAACATCAATCGTTCCCACATAAACTTTGTTTGGATTTTTTGGATTAACCCTAACGTATAAATCATACCAGGCTTGTCCGGCTTGTCCTTGAAATCCTGAAGTGGTTGTAAGTTGTGTCCAATTTGCACCATAATCTGTGGATTTGTATAGATTAACAGTACTACTATAAACTGCTGCATACATAAAAGCGGTATTTGAAAGACATAAATCAAAATGAGTTCTTGTACCGGTTAATAATCCAGTACCGAATGCAGAAAAAGTTGCGCCGCCATTAATTGATCTCCTTAATCCGCCGCTGCCTCCAACTACAAAAACAGTATCACCAGAAGGAGTAAAAACAACATCATCAATTCTTCCAGATAAAGATTGTGTCCAGCTAACTCCAGAATTTGTACTACGATATAATCCACTATTGCCAAGAGCGGCAAGTAATTGCGTGTTATTATTCGGTCTGATCTTTAACCTGGAAAAATAAGTTGAGCTTGGTAAACCACTTGTAATATTTGTCCAACTGCTTCCAGCGTTAGTTGATTTTAATAATCCTCTTCCGTAATAAGATGCACCGCTGTAAGTAGCTTCACCAGTTCCTGCATAAATTATGTTTGTGTTCGTCGGATCAATCTCAATTGCACCCATTGATAAGGAAACTTCCTGATCTGTTAGTGGAATCCAGGTAATTCCAGCATCTGTAGATTTCCAAACACCGCCATTTGCTGGTCCGATATAAATTACATTTGCATTTGTTGGATCAAAAGCACCGCTTACAATTCTGCTTGAAATATTTCCATAATTAAAATATGCACCGGGTGTAGGTCCTAAGCTTACCCAATTAAATGTTGGAATATTAAAACTGTTATCAGTTAATTTTAATTGTTCATTAGTTTGTCTTAACATTTCTTTTTGATCATTAGCATTTTTGTAAGCATTCTCTGGAATCATATCTTCCGGATAAGAGCGCTGCTCATAAAACCACCATTGGCGCATAAATGCTTTTCTGGATTTTACTTCAGTTGGCGCATCTGTAAAAACACTTTGTGGTTTTAATAAATCTGTGTATTGCTGCTGCGCTGGAACGAAAATCGAAAATGCTAAACTGCTTAATACTATCAATTGAATGTAAAGATTTTTCATAGTTACCTCATAAATTTTTGATAGCTTAAATTACAACACAAATCATTCCAAACAAGGATCAAATCAATGAATCTTTTTTAGTATTTTTACAATGGATTTAAGTAAATATTACTATCTACAATAAAAAAACACCGCTTGTTGCATTCTTAAAATTAAAATAAATAAATGACCACATTAGCTGCTTTAACAAAATATTTTAGTCATAAAGAATTTAGATCTGGACAGCAAGAAATAATTGATGAAATAATGGACAGTAAAAATGTACTTGCAGTACTTCCAACTGGTGCTGGAAAATCAATTTGCTTCCAAATTCCCGCATTGATCAGTGATAATTATTCAATTGTTATTTCTCCGTTAATTGCTTTGATGAAAGATCAGGTTGATTCACTCAATCGATCAACAGAGATTGCAGCCTTTATTAATAGCACCCAAAGTTACTATGAAACCGAAAAAGTTTTGCAGGATATTCATTTCGGTAAAATAAAAATTGTATATGTTGCACCAGAACGACTTGAAAATCCTGAGTTTGCCTCACGATTAAAAAATCTAAATCCCAAATTTTTATTTATCGATGAAGCACATTGCATCAGCGAATGGGGACATAATTTTCGCCCAAGCTATACAAAGCTAAAAGATTTTATTGAGTTTACAGGAATAAAAAACATTTCTGCATTTACTGCTACTGCTACGCCCGAAGTTGTAAAAGATATTGTTAAACAGCTTGGATTAAAAAATGCTAAAGTTATTATTAAAGGTTTTGAACGCGAAAATCTTTTTTTAAATGTGGAAATTACAAAACAAAAAAAAGAAAGATGTTTACAGCTTGTTCATCAATTCAAATCACCAGCAATTATTTATACATCATCACGTAAAAAAGCGGAAGAGTTAGCTGAATATCTAAAACACAACAAAATTAAATGCGAATATTATCATGCCGGACTTAATCCAATTATCAGAAAAAAAATCCAGGAAGATTTTATTGAAGATAGATTGCCGGTAATCATCGCAACAAATGCGTTTG
>JBDTRQ010000041.1:0-2047 GCA_039931535.1 Ignavibacteriota bacterium | reverse complement strand
GTTCTTCAAAAACATTCCACCTAACATACCATCAACCAAACGATGATCGTGTGAAAGTGTTAATGCCACAATCTGTCTAACCGCAAAAGTATCAGAACCATCAACTTCTATTACAACAGGTTTCTTTTGAACAGCACCAACTCCAAGTATTGCAACTTCCGGTTGATTAATTATTGGCGTTCCAAATATAGTACCGAACACACCGTAATTAGTAATTGTAAAAGTTCCGTTTGATATATCATCCGGCGTTAATTTTTTTGTTCTAGCACGATTTGCAAGATCAGCAATTGCTTTTGCAAGACCAATAACATTTCTATCGCCTGCTCCTTTAATGTTTGGAACTACCAATCCGGTTGGTTCAATTGCAACTGCAATACCAAGATTGATAAATTTCTTTTTCAATATTGCATTACCTTCAATACTTGAATTTACAAGCGGATATTTTTTTAAAGATTTAACAACTGCATCTGCAATAAAAGCCATATAAGTAATTTTAGCATTTTCATTTTTCATCACTTCTTCTTTTTTAGCCTGGATGAAATTATGAATACGAGTCATATCAACTTCAATCAATCCGGTAACATGAACAGAAGTATCGCGGCTATGAACCATGTGATCCATTATTCGTTGGCGAATGTTATCCATCGGAATTCTCTCAACATCAGCTTCATTGTAAACAGCTTGAGATGTTGTGGGAACCGATGTTGCAGTACTTCTTACTTCACTTGTAACTTGCTTGTCCCTATGGGAAACTTGATCTTGAACATTAACTTGCGTCTCTCTATGGGGAACCTGAACTTTTTGTTCTGGTTGAGTTTTTCGATTTTGTAAATACTGAAGTATATCTTTCTTAGAAACTCTTCCTTCTAATCCTGTTCCATTTATTGATTGCAATTCATCAAAACTTACATTTTCTTTTTGTGCAATACTTAAAACAAGCGGCGATAAAAACCTCGCGCCTGTTCCCTGCTCTTTTGGTTTTAAATCAATATTCTTCGCAAAATTATCATGCATACTAGCTGGTTCATTTAAAGGAGCTTCAACATCAATTTTAGTTTCAGATACTTGCTCGTCCCTAAGGGAAACTTTATTACCAACTCCAAGTTTTGCAACAATAGTTCCAACTTCAACAGTTTCCTGTTCACCAACAAGTATTTCTACCAAAGTGCCGGCTTCAGGTGAAGGAATTTCAGTATCAACTTTATCAGTACTTATTTCAAAAATAGTTTCGTCTTTTTTAATCGAATCGCCAACTTTTTTATACCACTTAATTATGGTTCCCTCCATTACAGATTCGCCCATTTTAGGCATTGCAATTTCAATTATATTTCCACTTGTTTTGTTATCATCATTTCGACCTGAGGGAGAAATCTGTTCTTGTTTAGAAAAATCAGATTTCTCAGCCTGCCTGTCCGGTAGGCAGGTCGAATCCGCCGCGGCGGACTTCGAAATGACATTGCTAGTCTGCACAGTATCATTTGAAGTCTTCTCGCTTTTTGCATCTTCTTTAACTTCCTGTGTTAATATTATTTCTTTCCCATCAGTATTGATTTTTGCAACTACAGTTCCAACTTCAACAGTATCACCTTCTTTAACCAATATCTCTGTTAATACTCCAGCTTCGGCAGATGGAATCTCAGTATCGACTTTATCCGTACTGATTTCAAAAATTATTTCGTCGCGCTTAACTAACTCGCCAACTTTTTTATGCCATTTAATTATTGTGCCTTCACTTACACTCTCACCCATTTTCGGCATTACAATATCCATATTCAATCCTCTTTACAAATGTTAAATTCTAAATGTTCAATTTTCAATTATTGTGTCATATCGGGCGAAGCGAGATATCTGAATCTTCATACAGATCAATATTCTTCTCACCAATCGATTAAAAGATTTTTTAGTATTTAAGTAAATCTTTTATCCCTTTATAAATCTCATCACGATTTGGCAATACAGCGTTTTCTAAAATTGGTGCATAAGGAATATGTGTATCCTTAGCTGCAATTCTTTTTACAGGTGCATCTAAAAACTGAAAACAATTATC
>JBDTRQ010000040.1:0-13858 GCA_039931535.1 Ignavibacteriota bacterium | reverse complement strand
ACCAACAATTACTGCAACTATTGCAACAAATTCATTTAGTTTTACTTTTGATCCGACAACTTTTGGCATAATAAAATTGTTGTCTAAGAATTGTACAAAACCAAATAATATTAATACCCACAAAACATAGATTGGTGATTTAGTAGCCAGTACGATTATTACTATTAAAACCATCGCAACAATTCCACCAATGTAAGGAATAATATTTAATAATGCACTTATTACTCCGAGTAATAAAGCGTATTCGATTCCAAGTATAAACAAACCTGCAACATTAAGAAATGTATTAACGGAATTGCGCGAGATAAAAGATAGAATTCTTAACCCTCACCCACACGGAAACGATATACCATTATATGAACAAGAATTGAAGGATGCCATTGAAGTTATTGAAGAGTTGAAAAGTATTCTTAGATTTAAAAGCACAACCATAAAATCAAATGACAAGAATAAACAGCATAGAAAAATACCTGTCAGGCATCACAACAGATAAATTCCACCGATACAAATCCTGGGACAACTGCTTTAGATCTTTTGGTTCTTCCAAACAAACAGAAATTCAGGCTTTAGAATTGGCTTTTTATTTAGCAAGCTGGGGTATGTATAGAGGTTCAAGCGGTTTGCTTCAAAAAAATCACCAAATCCACAAACGCACAGTTGACATTTTCTTTTCAAAAGAAAATCAAAAATTGAAATGCAACAAAGCCAATGAAGTGAACAAAGTAAATATTAAACAGATATTTGAACTAAAAAATAAATTAGCTAAACATTACAGCAGTATTTATTTTACAAAAGGCACAGACGAACCAAAACCAATTTCAGCAACCGATACATTGTTAAGCAAGATAATGCTTGGCACTTTGGGTTGTGTTCTCGCTTACGATAGGTATTTTATAGGAGGTTTGAAGCAAGTGAAAATGGAACATACAGGTTTCAATGAGGCTTCATTAAACGAACTTTTTGACTTCATAGAAAAGAACAAAAAAGAAATTGACCAAGCACAAAAACTGATTAAGAACAAAACAAAAAGACATTATCCGTTAATGAAAATATTAGATATGTATTTCTGGCAAATTGGTTATGAGAAAGAATTAATGGGTAAAAATGTAAAAAAATAGGTGCGATTTCTTTCGAGTTTCGCACCTAAAGTGGGCCCAGATGGACTTGAACCACCGACCCTCTGATTATGAGTCAGATGCTCTAACCAACTGAGCTATGAGCCCATTTTTTTAAGCGCTCAAAAATAGTATTTAATAAACTTCAAGTCAAGGATGATTCAATTTCAATTTTCAATCTGCATAATTTTTTTAATTCTACTTATTGTTATTGGTGCAGAGCCTTCAAAGTGATTGTTTACGTTTACAAATAAATCAAGTTTACGATTCAACAAGTCTTTAAATAATTCAGCAAGCTTTTCAAGTTCCGATATTCTATCCATGTAAATCTGGTTCCAGTTTTCGTTACTTAATTTTTCAATCATAGTTCTATCAGGTCCGTGCAATCTAAAAACAACACTTCCACTTAAATTGTTAATATGCTTTTGGATGGATTCAATTACTGAAGGCATATAGTACCCTTCAAGAAAAACCGGAATTATTTTTAATTGTTCTAAAAAATTAAAGTAGTTTTTATTTAAATAGTTCGGATTTCTTATTTCAATTCCGATAGGAATACTTGCACCAGAAGCTTTATTCAAAAAATCATAAAATAGATTTTGGAACTGTGATTGCGAATTCATTTTTTCTTTGTTTAGATATTCGAATTGGAATATCAAACATCCAATTTGATCTTGCAAGCGTTCTATCGAATCAAGAAATTGGTTAAACAAATCAACGGAAAGAAAATGAGGATTTTTAATTAATTCTTCTGATTTATTTTTTCTATAAAAATGAGTTAATGTAATCGCGTTTGGAATTTTAATCGTAAATAAAAAATCTTTTGGGACAGAATTTTTATACTCATTTACAATTTTCTTATTAGGTAATACTACTCTGGAGGGCGCGAATAAAGACCAGAACCATTGATCTATTTCTACAGTATTAAAATGATTTGAATATTCTTTTAAATAATCAAATATTTCTTTTTCAGGATAGATAATCCCTTTCCACGATTCGTATTTCCAACTGCAAGTGCCAAATCTAATTATACTCAATAGTTCAATTTACTTTCGTTGAATCTACTACTTCGTTATTCTTGTAAATCCGAACTATGCTAATAACACCTGACGTATCATAAGTTTTCCATTCTCCGTCTCTTAGTCCTGCTAAAAAACTCCCCTCTTCTAAAATCTGACCTTTTTGATTATGCCAAACCCATTTCCCTGAAGCTGAATCGTTATTAAAAAACCCAGAGGTTTCTAAAGTTCCATCCGGAAAATAATATTTCCATTCGCCAACATTTTTGTTTCCTTTCATCTTGCCGGAAATTTGAACTTTATCATTAGAATAATATGTAATAAAATCTCCTTCTTTTTTCCCATCAACAATATCATATTCAATTTTCATATCAAGCATGTTTGATTTATTTCTTCCTGTATAAGGCTTTGTTGAAAGTGAATCACTGTATAGCAGACCATTTTTAAGTACTAATGGATTAGAAAGTTTTTCCGTTTTATGTTGATTACAAGAAATGAATAGAGTGATTATAAAAAATAAAAAGAGTATTTTTTTCAAATTTATTCTCAGATTAAAGAAATGGATAGATTTATTTAATTAGCGTTGAATAAGCTACTAAAAGTTTGGACTTTGTTTCTGCAAGATCTTGTGAAATAACTTTTACATCTCCAATTACAGGCATAAAATTAGAGTCACCATTCCATCTTGGTACGATGTGAAAATGAATATGCTCTTCAATTCCAGCGCCCGCAACTTTTCCTATATTAGCACCAATATTAAAACCATTTGGATTTAAAACTTTTCGCAATGCTTTTTCTGCAAGCTGCAGCTTTTGAAAAGATTCCGTTATTTCAACCTCTTTTAATTCCGCAAAATCATTTGTGTGTCTTTTGGGTACGATCATTAAATGACCGTTATTATAAGGATAAAGATTCATTACAGTAAATGTATGCTCGCCCATATCTACCAAAAGATTATCATCTTCTTTGGGATTTAACAAAAGCATCTCGCAAAAAATACATTTGGCTTTATCCTCATCCGTTTTAAAAGTTTCAATATATTTAGATCGCCATGGTGACCAGAGTTTTTCCATATTTTACTTTAAATTAAAAAGGCGGAAACAAGTTCCGCCTTAAAATTACTTATCCTCTTCACGAGATTTATTATACTCTTCAATTATTTTTTGTTCAACTTCTTTTGGAACTTCTTCGTAGTGAGAGAATCTACGTTTATGAACTCCGCGTCCCTGAGTTATACTTCTAAGCTGTGAAGAATATTTGTACAGTTCCGAAAGCGGCACGTGAGCTTTTATAATCTGAAAATGTCCGTCAGAATCCATTCCTAAAATTTTTCCACGCTTACTGGAGATATCTCCCATTACATCACCCATATATTCATCAGGAACGATAACTTCAACTTCGTAAATTGGTTCTAGCAGGCAAGGTTTACATTCTAAGAAGCCTTTTTTAAAGCACTGAAAAGCAGCCAGCTTAAATGACATTTCATCAGAATCAACATCATGATAGGAACCGAAATGTAAAGTTACTCTAACATCAATTACTTGATTTCCTGAAAGCACTCCTTTTTGCATCGTTTCAATTATTCCCTTTTCTACAGCAGGAATAAATTTACCCGGCACAACACCACCAACAATTGCATTCACAAATTCGAAACCGGTACCTCTTGGTAAAGGTTCCATTTTAAAATGAACGTGTCCATACTGCCCTCTTCCGCCAGACTGCTTTTTATGTTTGTACTCAACATCATCAGTTCTGCCTTTAATTGTTTCGCGATATGGAATTTTTGGTTCAATAAGATCAACATCAACTTTGTATCTTTCCTTTAATCGTTTAGCAGCAAGTGAAAGTTGTAGCTCGCCTTGTCCTGAAATAATCGTCTGAGAAATTTCGGGATCAAATTTTACAAAGAAAGATGGATCCTCTTCATGTAATGAATGCAAACCACTTGCAATTTTATCTTCATCGCCTTTTGCTTTTGGTAAGATTGCACTACGAATTACAGACTTAGGAAATTCAATCGGGCTGATAAGTACAGAAAGATTTTTTGAAGCAAGAGTATTATTTGTATGGGTATCTTTAAGTTTAACAACAGCGCCTAAATCGCCTGCAGAAATCTGAGATACATCAGTTCTGTTTCTACCATTTAGAACTGATAACTGACTTAATCTTTCAATTTTACTATTTGTTTCATTTAATAAATCTAATCCTGCTTTTACAGTTCCGGAGTAAACTTTAAATAAAGAAAGTTCACCAACATGCTGCTCTGCAATTGTTTTAAAAATAAATAAAACAGGTTCACCATTTACATTGGGTTTTACTAATACCTTTTCAGATTTGCCTGTAAGTATTGCTTCTTCGCCGCCTCTATCAACCGGAGATGGGAAATATGCTGCTATAAAATCCAACAGATTATCTAATCCAACTGCTTTAGTTGAAGAGAGCGCAAAAACCGGAGTTAAACTTCTGCTAATAATTGCGGCTTTCAAGCCAGTTTCAATATCAGCATCACTTAATGAACCATCTTCAAAATACTTATTCATTAAAATTTCATTTGTTTCAGCAATCTTTTCGATTAATTCTGTACGGAACTCTTCTGCTTTTGATTTTAGATTTGCTGGGATTTCTGCTTCAGTAATTTTTTTGGAACCAGCATCACCATAAGTAAAGGCTTTCATTTTTAATACATCAACAACTGTATCAAAAGTTACACCCTCAATTGCAGGAAAAGTAACTGCAATTGCTCCATTTGTTAATCTTTGCTTTGCTTTATTTAAAGTTTCATTAAAATTGGAATGTTCATTATCAACTTTATTAATTAAGATTGCTGATGGAAGTCCAAATTCATCAACAAATTTTCCGCTAACTTCCGATCCAACTTCAACACCTTCTGCAGATTTTAAAACCATTATTGCGGTATCACAAACTTTCATTGCGGATTTTACATCACCAATAAAATCAGAATAACCCGGTGTATCTAAAATATTAATCTTTTTATTATTCCATTCGATGTGCATTAGTGAAGTTGAAATTGAAATTTGTTTTTCTATTTCGTTTGATGTGTAATCGGATATTGTATTACCTTCTAAAACATTACCGATTCTATTTATTTCGCCAGCAGTATATAACATTAATTCTGATACTGAAGTTTTACCGCCTCCACCGTGACCTATTAGAGCAATGTTACGTATTAATTCAGGTGCGTACTCTCTCAAGGGAATTCCTCCTAAATATTTTTAAGGTGAGAAATTAAACGATTACTTATTTTTGAAGTTTCTCCAAAATGTTTCAACTCCTTTTCCGACAGCGTTTAAATTTTTAACAAACGGCATAACAGTATCTTCAACTCCGCTGCGGATTTTATATTCAATACTCAATAACCTATCAGCACGCTCTCTAAAATCACTAATGATTGATTTAGAAATGTCCAACTGTTCAGTTGCTTTGGAAGTCATTTTATTGAGATTATCAGAAAGTTCTATTGAAGTTTGAATAAGCGGCTTAATATTAGCAGATAAATCATAAATATTATTATTAATTGATTGCACTGATTTTACTATTTTATTCAAATAGAAAATCAGCGCAATACAAAGTGCCGATGCAGATAGCATTAATACTACTGTAAATATTTCTGTTACATTCATAATATTCTATCTAAGAATTTTTAGCCTCTTTGTAAGCATCTACTCCGGCTTTAACTGAAGATTTAATTCTTTCAGTTTCCGATTCAAATTTTTCTTTGCCGGCTGCATAAACATCAGTGGTTTTTACTTTTGCATCTTTAAAAACCTTTTCGGCATCCTTCAAAATATCTTCAGATTTTGATCTTGCATCTTGAATAATTTTCTCGGATTTTTTCTTTCCTTCGTTTATCAATTCACGAGCTTTGTCTTTTGCATCAGAAAGATATTTTTCGGCTTCATCAAGATATTCTTCAGATTTAGATTTTATATCGGCACGTAATTCTCTGCCGCTTTTCGGAGCAGTTAACAATGCAGCTACAGCACCTATTGCACCACCAGCTAAAAATCCAATTAAGAATCCCTTAGCAATATTATTATCTTCTGACATTTCATTCTCCTTTTATTTATAAATTATCTGTCAAAATATATCAATAGGGTGTTCTAAAATCAAGGGAAAGTATAAATTAAGGCGTGTAAAAGGGAATTTCGACTCCTAAATCACATCAAAATTATTAAAAGTTCAATGAATGATTATTTATCAAATTTGTTCATATTCAAATATGAGTGTGGTATAATCAATTTCTTTAAATTTTAATAAACAATTTTTATTAATAAAAGCAAAAATATTATGCTTCATTTTTTAAAAGAATGTTAGATTCAAGAACAATTCTTCCAAATCTTTTTTGATAGAACAAAACACTTATTGCTCCAACTAAAACTGCAAACCACAATGTTACAGCACGAACAATAAACGTTGCAGCAAAAGCATTATTTTCAGATAATCCTTTTTTTACAAGCATCAAAGTTAATGAGCCTTCAGTTACTCCAAGTCCGCCGGGCATCATAGAAAGTGCACCAACAATTGTAGCAAAACTATAACTAAAAAACGCCCACATAACATCAACTTTTAGATTAAAATTTGTAAGAATGATATAATAACCCAAGCACTCAAATCCCCAGGAAATAACACTTAGCATCGTCATTAAAAATAAAGGAGTAAAAGCTAAAAGTTTTGCAGATGATTCATAAGCTGTTTGAATTTTTAAAACATGTTTTGATATAAATCCGATTTTTGAAAAAAGTAAAATGATTTTATAAAACAAATTTTTGTTAGATATAATCACCAATCCGCTAATAATTATTACAGTAATTATTATGATTATATTTTTTCCATAATCATAAAAATAAGCACCAGCAAGAGCAAGAATTGTTAATGATAAAAAATCTGTCGCACGTTCTGCAAAAACAATCGGTGCAGTTTTGCTTATCGATGTTCCATTAACTTGTTTTACAAGATAAGATTTTAAAAGCTCGCCCATTTTTCCCGGAGTTACACTCATAATCAAACCAGACATAAAAATTGAAAGTGAATCTAACTTGTGAAGCTTTACTTCTATAATTTTTAGATAGTACTCCCATTTAAAAAATCTTGAGATATAATTGCCAAACGAAAGCAGCAGTAAAATTGGTAACAATAACCAGTTAAACTCTTTAAATGAATTAAGAACTTTTTCAAAATCTACATAAATCATAAACACAAGGTAGAGGATTGCAGCAAACGCAATTGAAATAAAAATTCTATTTCTGATTTTTTGAAACAACTAAAGAATCCTTAATAGAGCATGATAAAATTTTGCAAGCGGCAATCCAACAACATTGTAATAGCAGCCATTTATTTTTTTGATGAACACAGCACCAAAATCATCCTGTATTCCATAAGCTCCGGCTTTATCCATTGGGCTTCCACCTGCGATGTAATCATTAATTTCTTTATCTGTAAGTTCACTAAAAGTTACTTGGGTTTTCTCATATTCTGTAATGGTTTTGTTGTTGATAGAATTATAAATTGAATAACCTGTGTAAACAACATGTGTTTTTCCGCTGAGATACTTTAAAATTCTAAATGCATCTTTTTTATTTACAGGTTTGCCAAGTATCGTTTTATCTAAAACAACAATTGTATCCGCAGTAATTATTATTCCAGTTTTCATTTTTGTTTTAGCAAGATTAAGTTTTTCTTTGGATAATCTTGTAACTGCTTTAAATGGTTTTTCATTTTTATGGATTGTTTCATCCATATCAACGCTAAATGATTTGAATTCTAAGTTTAGTTGATTGAGTAATTTTTTTCTTCGCGGAGATTTTGATGCGAGATAAATTGGTACTGAATTATTAATCATAAATATTTTTTATTACAGTTCCGGGAAAGTAGTGATTTAATATTTTTTTATAATCTATATTTTTTATTGATTGCCTGATTGCGCCCCACTGACACATACCAACGCCGTGTCCACTTCCACTGCCGTTTATATTTACGTTTTTACTAGCGTCAGTCATTATATCAAACAATGTACTTCTTAAAATTGATTTTCCATCGCTGCTTCTAATAATTGTTCGAATACCGTTGCCATAAAGCAAAACATTTTTCTTATCGCCTGTAATGCTAAGTAATTTGATCTCAAGTTCATTTACTCTGCCGGATTCAAATCTTGAATTGACTTGAATATTTGAGACTTTATAATTTCCATTCTCAATCAATTTTGCATTTAACAAGCGATTGATAAAAACTGCCTCAGAGTAATTTTCTGTCCATTCAAATCTTGGAGAAATTTTACAAAATGGTTCATCACCATCCTTCACTCCTTCTAAATAAGGTATAACATTTTTACTAAATACATTCACTACATTCTCAGTATATCCGCCGCAAGTTGAGTGATAAAAAATTGTTGCAGGTTGATCATCATAATACAACAACTGCCCTTTTGTTTCTTCAACAATATCGTTTGTTATTTTAGTTTCACCATCCACACCACCGTAAACCTGGTCGCGTGTATCAGGATAAATATCAAAATAATCTTTATTCTCTTTCATTTTGTTATAGGCATAAGTTCTTGCACAGATTGAAAAGGCTTTTAGTGCTTCATAGTTTTCGGTGCCTTTACCAACCGGCATTTCCTTGGTCATTACACCTTTAACATAATCTTCTAAACCAATTTGATTTACAATTTTTATTTCAGAATCATAAACAGCAACTAATATTCTTCTGCGATATTTTTTTTCATTTATTTTTATAATTCCATTTTCAGTTGGTGGATTGATAAAAAACTTTTTTGAAATAAAATCATTATCTCCAATTGCCAGTTTAATTTTTTCTGATTCAACACTAAATCTTAACTTATTACCTGAATTAACTTTTGCTAACAATTCATTTTCATCTGAAATAAAAATTAAATCATTAACCGTAATAGTTAAATCACTTGCGCTATTATCCAACAAAACTCTGATTATTTCTGCGGAATTAGTATTATAATCATCATCTGAAGAAAATCTTTTTGTTGATGAACATCCAACAAAAATAGCAAGCGACAAAAGCGTTAAACATTTTAGATTAGAAATTGAAAAGAAGGATTTTTTTTTGAGAGCTATGAAAGAAGAGAAATGGTTCACAATTTATTATCTAAACATTGCCTTAATGCTGCCCCAGGTTCTTTTTGCAATGCTGGAAATACTATGTGTAACCGTTACATCTGAAGAATACGAAACCTGATTGTTATCATCTACAATTTTAAGTCTGTAAACAAAAACCATTTCGGTTGCTTTGTATGCGTTTTGATCGGTGAATGTATAAAATGAGTTATCACCTTTTGGCTGAACTGTTGCTATTTCGGAATATGTACTTTGCGGGGTCTTTCGTTCGATAACAAAATTTTGGAGATTAGTTTCTACACCGGTTTGCCACTCAAGTCTTATATCATCCGATTCACTTCTTGCGTGAAAGTATTCTATATAAGCTCCAGCGTAAACTGTAGCAATTATGAGAAAAGTTGTAATTATTGTTGTTAATTTCATTTTCACATCACTAATATATCCGCAATAATAAAGATTGTCAAGTATTTTTATAAAGTTTTTTGAAAGCATTGTGCTAGTTTTTGGGTGGGAATTCTGATGCATTACAAATATCTGTAAATTTACATCAGAAAAATTATAATTAACTGGATGAAAAATTTATACATAATGTGGATTTGTGAATTTTTGGCGATGGTTGTGATGAGTTCGTTCGTACCCTTTCTTCCGCTATTTGTTAGAGAACTTGATATTATATCGATAGAAGAGACCTTTAAATTGAGCTGATTAGTTTTGAGGGACCATTTTTTGTTTCTCTTTTTCTCTCTTCACTTTGGGGAAATATTGGTAATAAATACGGTAGAAAATTGATGACTATTCGAGCTACTTTTGGATGAGTAATCGCACAAATAATTATTGGATTTTCAGGGGAGATAAATCAGCTTTTTTGAATCTAAAAGATTAATCTAAATTGATTGGAATATTTGTGTGCCAACTTTTGGAGTTGTACTTAAGAAAAATAGAAAGTGAATAAATTATTACATACCCCGGCAAAGCTAACCATGCGCCCGTTAAACCTAAATCAAATACAATTCCAAGTAAATAAGCAAGTGGAACAAAAATTAAAAGATTTGTAATCATCTCAGCTTTCATCACAAAAACAGTTCTACCTGCGGCTTGCAATCCATTTGCAAGTACAACTCCTGTTGCATAAAATATTTGTGCAAATCCAGCAATCCGTAATGATGATTTTGCCATTTCAATTATGCTCCAATCATTTGTAATGATTAGTAGAACATATTGCGGTATTCCAATAAATATAAATCCTAAAATGATTGTATAAATTGTTGCAACTTTTGCAGTTTCAAATCCGTAAAGCTTTGCAAGATTATATTTGCCCGCACCAAGATTATTACCAACCAATGTTTGCACCGCAATTCCAAATCCAAACAGCGGAAGAAAAGATATGAAGAGAGTAGAAATGATAGCTTGGGTTGCGGCTTGTTCTTTAGTTCCAATAATACCTGTGATTGCCACAAAACTTAAAAATCCAATTAACACAAAAACATTTTGGAATGAAACTGGAAGCGAGATTTTGTAAATCCCACGAATTATTTCATTATCAATTTTAAACTGTCTAAAGTTTTGAAATTTATTTCGATAAGAAGGAAGTAAAATTATTATCAAATAAAAAACTACATCACTAAAAGTTGCAAGAGTAGAACCCAAACCTGCTCCGGCTAAACCCATTCTTGGCAAACCAAACGAACCGTAAATAAGCATGTAATTAAAAATTACATTAAAAAAATTAGTAAGAATTCCGGATATCATAAAAATTTTAGTTTTACTAATCCCAAAGAAAAACCCACGATAAGAAACAGAGATTAAGAAGAATGGAATTCCAAGAAATCTGTAAAAAAGATATTGAGAAGCATAATCACCAACCCTGTTATCAGAAGCAAAAAAATGTGCAATCGGTCCGGATAATGAAGCACCGATAGCAGCTACAATTGAACCAATTAAAAGCGAAATGATAAGTGAATTGTTTAAAGTATTACCGCACTCTAAAAATTTTCCCTGCCCAAATCTGCGAGCAACAATTACGTGCGTACCGGTAGCAAGACTCGAAAAAAAACTAACTAATGCCCACGTTGCAAGAATTCCAATTCCCATTGCAGCAAGAGCGTAGGTTGCTTCATCAAGTCTTCCAACCATCGCAGAATCAACAAGCGAAACAACCATTTGAGTAGATAATCCGGCTATTGCAGGCAGCGCAACTCTTAAAATTTTTTTATAGTAACTATTAATCGGTAATAAATTCATTGAGGCAAAAATAAGGAATGTAGTTTAAGATAAAAATGGGATAGGGCGTTTTAAGAATTGTGTAATTGAATAAAGAATTTTATATTTTTTTTGTGGAGCTAAGCGGGATCGAACCGCTGACCTTCCCGATGCCATCGGGACGCTCTCCCAGCTGAGCTATAGCCCCGTAATATTTTAATCTATTTTTTATTTAATCGAACCTATAAGCTTCTCGATTACAGTCGGGATGCTCTCCCATCCGCCGCCGCGGAGAGCTATAGCCCCAAAAGAATTGAAAATGTATAATTAACAATGTACAATTAAGGAATATTTTTAATTCCTAATTAAAAATAAATATGTTATTCACAACAATCAATTTTATATTTTGCAAAAGGTAAAGAGTTATGACTTTTATTTTCAATAAGTTGACAATATTTTTGTTTTGAGTATGGACAAAATCATTAAACAAATAATCATAGCAACATTTAGTGTATTCATTTTTATTAGTTGCGATGACACTTTAACAGTGCAAAACGTTGATGACAAACCAATGCCTGATAAGAATGTTAGTTTTTCACAGAATATTTATCCAATATTTCAGGTTAAATGTGCTTTCTCGGGCTGCCATGCAAGTCCAAATCCTGCTGATGGAATTGATCTTTCTACCTGGGCAAATGTCACAGCCAATTTTAATATTGTTTTTCCAGGCGAGCCTGATTTAAGCAGATTGGTTTGGGCAATTGAAGGTCGCGCTGGAATTTCTCCAATGCCGCCTGTTGGTTATGCAAGAGCTGTAACGGCGGATCAATTACGCGGAATTAAAACCTGGATTGATGAAGGAGCATTAGATAATTAGTTAAATCCACTTCATTTCTTTGTACCAATCGCAAGTTCTTTTAATTCCATCTTCGATAGAGATTTTCTGCTTATATCCCAAATCTCGCATTGCTTTTGAAGTGTCGCAAGTCCAATACTGTTGAGTTATATCTTTAGCTTTTTCAATATTTAGTGTTGCTGGTTTGCTGCTAAACATCGCAAAAAATTGTGCAACGGATGCAATTGTATAAACTAAAAAATGCGGTACTTTAATTATGATTGGTTTTTTATTTAAGACTTTTGAAGTGATAGAATTAATTTCCTGCCAGGTATAAAATTTTTCGGATCCAATAAAATAAATTTGTCCGATTGCTTTTTCACTCATCACTGCTAAATAAAATCCTTCAACTAAATCAATAACGTGTATTAAACTTAATTCCTTTTTATCAAATGCAATTGTAGTTGTTATTCCTTTACTAAAAGTTTGAAAGTAAATAAATATTTCTGTGTCACGTTCACCATAAACTGCAGGTGCTCGGCAAATTGTAATTGGCAATTTATCGCTATAAGATAGAACTAATTTTTCAGCCTCAAATTTACTTCTGCCGTAAGTTGTAATTGGATTGCATTCGGTCTCTTCATTTACAGGCTTTCCTTTAGTTGAAGGACCTGATACTGTTTGGCTGCTAACACTTAAAAATCTTTTTATTGTTGATTTGTTTTCAACGGCAATATCCAATAAAACTTGTGTGGCATTAACATTTCCTTTAAAGTACCCTTCAGCGGTTTTTGATTTTACAACACCTGCAACGTGGTAAATGTAATTAGCTTCTTTAAACGCTTTTCTTAATCCATCTTTATCAAATAATCCACAATTAAAAATTTCAACATTCTTACCATCCAACCATTTTAGATTGCTGGACTTTCGAACAATGCATCTTACCATTAATCCTTTTGATAAAAGATTATCTACAAGATGGCTTCCAACAAAACCATTTGCGCCTGTAACTACTGCTATTTCTTGAGTTTGCATAATTCTCTTTATTTGTTTTTAAGGCTAAATTGATATAAATTTTGCGCACAATTTAATAAAAACTCGAATCAGTTTTCTTACTACACATCAGTTCAGGAGGAATTTTTGGATTTATTTAATAAGTGTTATGAATTTACACGTGCAGATGAAATTAAAGCCAAGGGTATTTATCCTTATTTCAGACCAATTGAAGAGAATGAGGGACCTGTTGTTCAGATTGAAGGTAAAAAAGTTATTATGGCTGGATCCAATAATTATCTTGGATTAACTGGTCATCCACATGTAAAAGAAGCTGCAATTAAAGCCATAGAAAAATATGGTACCGGCTGCTCCGGTTCTAGGTATTTAACAGGTACACTTGATTTACATATCGAGTTAGAGAGAAGATTAGCAAAGTTTTTTAACACAGAAGCTGTCCTGCTCTTTAGTACAGGATATATATCTGCTCAAGGTGTTATTCCAACTTTAGTTCAAAGAAATGATTTTGTAATTTCTGATAAAGATAATCATGCTTGTATTGTTGCCGGTACTATGATGACCAAAGGTGCG
>JBDTRQ010000039.1:0-4081 GCA_039931535.1 Ignavibacteriota bacterium | reverse complement strand
TGACATTCCATATACAACAGGAATTTTTAATTTGTTAAATCTATCTTTTAGAACTTCCATCAGATTAAATGATTTTGCGGTCAGATCACTATTTTGTTTTACTTCACATTTTCTAAAAAGTCCCATCATCACACCGGATGCTTTTCCTAACTTGCCTGCTTGCATCATTTGCGTTAGCATTCTATCGATACGATAAGGTTCTTCTCCAATTTCTTCAATAAAAATTATTTTGTTTGAGTAATCAACATCAAACTCAGTTCCGATAAGCGATACCACAATCGAAAGATTTCCGCCAACAAGTCTTCCCTTTGCTTTGCCTTTTACAATTGTTGTAACGCCATAAATATTTTCATCATCGCCGGTTGTTGAATTTGAAAATGTTGATGTTCGTTCGGGATTCATCAAAACTTTTTTAAAATTGTTTACAGAGTAATCATTAAAAGTTGATGTACCCACAGGACCATGAAAAGAAATCAAACCGGCTTTTTGATAAAGCCCATAAAGCAATGCAGTTATATCACTATAGCCAATCAGCACTTTTGGATTTGCTCTGATCACATCATAATCAAGCATTGGAAGAATACGTGCGCAGCCATAGCCGCCGCGAGCACAAACAATTCCCTTTATACTTTTATCAGAAAATTTTTCTATTAAATCTTTTGCACGATCTTCGTCTGTTCCTGCAAAATATCCGCTCTGCAAAAGTATTTTTTCTGAATATGTAGTTTCAAATCCTAACTCGTTAAGATTTTTTACGGAATCTTGTAATTCACTTTCGGAGATGTAACTTCCGGGAGCTACAAGTGCAAGTTTATCTCCACTCTTTAATTTTGTTGGTTTGATAATCGCTGGTTCATCAGGCAAAGATGTTTTTGCAATTGCAAATGGATTGATTATCGCCGCTCCAACTGATGCAGCAGATAATGATGTTATAAATTTTTTTCTGTTCATCGGTATTTAATTTTTTTTAACACTTAATTCTTACATCCACAGCAAAGATTTTATTATCTGATGTAATAAGTAATGGATTTAAATCAACTTCTGTAATTTCTCTATGATTTACAATCATTTGTGCAAGATTTTTTATTACTGTTTTGATTGCATTTATATCCGCTGCTTCTTCACCACGAACACCTTTAATTATTTTACCAATCTTTGTTGAGTTAATCATTTCGTCAATATCATTTTCTGTTATGTATGCTGATCGCATAACTGTATCATCAAGATATTCAACATATTTTCCGCCTGATCCAAACATTATCATCGGTCCAAAACTTGGATCACGAAATACACCAATCAACAGCTCAAATTTTGTGTTTAAAAATGGCTGCACTAAAAATGAATCAAGCTGAATATTTTTTGAGCTGAAATTCCAAATCATTTCTTCAGCAATTTTTATCAACTCAGATTTTGTGTGAATATTTAACTCTACACCATTCAAATCTGTTTTGTGAACAATCTCTTTACCAATAGCTTTTAACACAACAGGAAAATGAATTTCTTTTTTCGTTAGCTCATTTAAACTTAACACTTCATCCTTAACCAATGGCAGTTTATAATGATTACACAACTCAAATACTTCTGTTGGATTTAGAAATGTCTCAAGTTTTTCATTCAAAGAAAAATCTTTAATTGATTCTTCAATTCTAATTCGTCCTGCATTTATCTTTTTGGTTTGAAAATCCAACATATTTTTTATTACAGCCGCAGGATCTTCGGATCTTTTAAATAAAGCTCGCTTAGTTTTGGATTCAGTACGATATTCCTGCCAAAATTCCGGTAAGGGCAATACAACTTGAAAGATTGGTTTTTCAGATTTGATTTCATTAATACCTTCAATAACGGGAAGAGCTTTTACCATTATCGGTTCAACAAAAACGGAAATTACCGCATCAACATTTTTATCCTGAACAAGAATTTCATTTACAGCTTTAAACTGTTCCGCTGTTCCACCAGGCAAAAGATCAACAGGATTATTAACACTTCCTTCAGGATGAACAATTTCTTTTAATTTTAGTTTTGTTTCGGAAGTTAAATCTGCAAGAGCAAGATTGTTTTTTTCAAGAGTATCAACAGTTAAAATTGCGGGTCCACCTGCATTTGTAATAACAGCAACACGATTTCCTTTTGGTGCAGGAAAATCTTCAAATCCTTTTGCAGTGTTAAACATATCATTTAAATCATCAGCACGAATAATTCCAAATTGTTTTAAAATTGCATCAACAACTTTATCGCTGCTACCAAGCGCACCTGTGTGTGATGAAGCTGCCTTTATTCCGCTTGATGTTCGCCCGCCTTTTAATACTATAACTGGCTTTGTAATTTTATCATCAATAAAATCTTTGATGAACTTTTCGCCATCAACAAAACTTTCTAAATAATAAGTTATAACTTTAACATCATCGCAGTTTTGCCAATACTCAAGTAAATCATTTTCATTTACATCTGCTTTATTGCCAACGCTAATAAATTGTCCAAAACGAATATCAGTTTCACGTAATGAATTCAGCACCGCAGCGCCTATTGCGCCGCTTTGAGAACAAAACGACATAGTTCCTACTTGAGGTTCTTCGGCAACAAAAGTTGCATTCATTTTAATTGCTGGAATTGCATTTATAATTCCCATACAATTTGGTCCGACTAATCTTGTGTTGGAATCACTTATAAGTTTTAAAATCCTTTTTTCAGCTTCAGCACCTTCTTCGCCGGTTTCTTTAAATCCTGCTGTGATAAGAATTATTGCTTCAACTTTTTTAGTAATTAACTCTTTGATGATTTCTTCAACAAATTGTTTTGGCACCATTACAATTGCCAGGTCAATCCGATAATCAATAGAGCTAATCGTTGGATAACATTTGAAGCCAAGAATTTCATCAGCTTTTGGATTTACTAATGCAAGATCACCAGTGTAGCCATATTGTTTAACTGATTTTGTTAATTCATAGCCAAGGCTTTTAGGTTTTGATGATGCACCAACGATACAAATTGAATCCGGATAGAAAAAATAATTAAAAACTGATTCCATAATTCCACACTGATTTTTTTTGATACTTTAAACTTAAGTGAAAGAGTTGAGAAAGTGGAATAATTTTTAAATGGAGTAATGGAATTTTGGAATTAGGAAACGAGTAAGGGACTAAAAAAATACGAGATAATTTTTTGGTGCGAATAGTTTTAGGAGTTTTATTAAATAGCTGGTGCGGAATTATGATCGATCTTTCCGCAAAAGAATTTACCCGTTGGTACAAAATAACGACAAAGCCACCCCAAGCCGTTATTAGTCCTGCGGGTAAGTTTGTTTTATCTGGTTTTTTAAACAGTAGCTATTCAGAAATCTAAAGTCTTATAACTATTTTATCCCGAATTAATTTTTAATTTTTACATAACTTTATTTGTAATGAACATTCCGAACAATATTACCAACTACTTACAAAAAAGAGGTTCCAATAATTGGCAGATTGAAAATAATCTTCCAAAACCTTTTCAAAAAATAATGGTTATTCCCGCAATTGCGGAAATAGAAAAGCTTCCAATTCTTATTAACCCATTAGAACAAAATGATGAGCTTGAGTTACAGAATACTCTATTATTAATTGTTGTAAACAATTCTGTCTCTTCAACGCAAGAAGTTAAGAATGATAATCAAAAAACTTTGGCTTATTTAAAAACCATTAAATCAAAAGTAAATATTTCTTTTATCGATGCGTGCAGTGCCGGAAAAGAAATGGATGATAAAAATGGTGGGGTTGGTTTAGCCCGTAAAATTGGTATGGATTTGGCGCTTACCAAGTTTGACTATTTATCGATCAACAAAAAAATTATGATCTGCACAGATGCCGATTGTATTGTTGATTCAAATTATCTTTCAGAAATATCACAAGAATTTAACAACAATAATTACGAAGCGGCTGTTGCTAACTTTGCTCATGATATTTCTGGTGATGATGAAGAAACAAAAGCCATAATCTGCTACGAAATATTTTTGCGTTATTATGTACTCGGTTTAAGTTTTGCCAAATCGGAATATGCATTTCACACAATTGGTTCAACAATGCTTTGCACTCCTGAATCTTATGTAAAA
>JBDTRQ010000038.1:0-2496 GCA_039931535.1 Ignavibacteriota bacterium | reverse complement strand
TAGTTAAATATGATGTTGAGAATGTTAGAATCGGTGATAAGAATGATTTTGAAAAATTAACTTTTGAAATTACAACTGATGGTTCTATTACACCTGATGATGCTCTTACACAGGCTGCTAAGGTTTTAAGAGAGCACGTTCAATTGTTCATCAATTTTGATATTGAACAAGAAGAAGAACAAAACGTTAGTCAGAAAGACAGTGAATCTGAAAGAATCAAAAAAATACTTTTAACAAATGTTGATGATCTTGAATTAAGCGTTCGATCACACAATTGTCTTAAAGCAGCTAATATTAAAAATTTAGCTGAGTTAGTTAGAAAAGATGAGCAGGAAATGCTCAAGTTTAGAAATTTCGGAAGAAAGTCCTTAGCAGAGTTAATGGAAATAGTTGAAACTCTTGGTCTTGATTTTGGAATGGATGTAGATAAATATATTAAAGAAGATTCTGAATCACATTAATTTAGATAGGTTACTCAATGAATCACAGCGTTAAAGGAAGAAAATTAGGCAGAACGGCAAGTCATCGTGCGGCATTGCTTAATGCATTAACAACTTCTCTGTTAAAATATAAAAGAATTAAAACTACTGAAGCTAAAGCTAAAGAAACCAGGACTTTTGTAGAAAAATTAATTACTAAAGCTAAGAGAAACGATTTACATGTTCGCAGACAAGTATTATCGCTTATAAATGATAAAGATGTTGTTCATGAACTCTTTAGTGAAATAATTCCTAAAATTGGTGAACGACCAGGCGGCTATACAAGAGTTGTTAAACTTGGTAATCGTAATGGCGATGCAGCAGCTATGGCTATTTTAGAGTTGGTTGATTATAACGACGTATCCAATAAAAAAGCTGAAGAACATAAAGCAAAGCGTGATTTAAAGACTAAAGATAAAGATGCTAAAAAAGGTGATAGCGGAATAGAAGAAGCTAAGGTTGTTGAAGAAAAAACCAACAAAAAAAGTAAATAAGAATTATTTGATTTGACTATTGAAAGAGTAATCGGGTAACCGGTTACTCTTTTTTTTTATTATGTTTGAAAATCCCAAATTTATAGCATCTGCTTACAGTGTAACTGATTTACCAAAAGAAAGATTTCCTGAAGTAGTACTTTGTGGAAGATCAAACGTTGGAAAATCCTCTTTTATCAATTCTATATTCAATAGAAAAAATCTCGCTAAAACAAGTTCTACGCCCGGTAAAACAAGATCAATAAATTATTACAACATCGATTCAAAATTCTATATTGTAGATTTACCCGGCTATGGTTATGCAAAGATCAGTCAATCTGAAAGAAAAAAATGGGGCAGTTTGATAAATGATTTTTTTTCAAAATCAGAACACATTCAATTAACTATTCATCTAATCGATAGCCGCCACAAACCAACAGAATTAGATATAAAATTAAATGATATGCTTAGATCACTAAGAATTCCATACATAGTTTTATTAAATAAGTCTGATAAGTTGAAGCAATCGGAATTTTCTAAAGCAAAGAAAACGGCTATAGAATTTTTTCCGGAATTACTTTTAAATGAAAATCTGTTTTACTTCTCATCTATTAAAGGAACTGGAAATAAAGAAATTAAAAAACTGCTTACCGCATTATTTTATTAAATAGTTTATATCTTTGCTACAGAGTTTGTAATGTTTTTAACATAGATATATATTAACTAAGTATTAATCATCTGTAAGAACTATTTCCAATGGATAAAAGACAAAAAAAACGAATACTTATATTTTTAATAGTTCCGGTTCTTGCCATTCTACTTTTTATTACGGATGATTTGCTTATACGTGTTATTACTATTGCAGTAATGATCATCTACGTTGCTTTCATTATCTTTTTAAGAGATTCTGTAAGATTTGATGGACGATATTCAATCAATGAAAAAGATGACATTGATGATGAGTATAATATCCCACCTGTAAGTGACCATGATGAATCATTTAAAATCGTATCTAAGAATTCTAAAGTTGAAGTAATCACTTCAGATAATTATAGCCCTGATTTTAAAGCTCCGAAAACAAGACTAATTCCACCTGATTTAAGAGAGCGTTTTGAAGAAATTGCAAATGAATCTTTACCACCAGAAATTGGGCACGATGGACAGTTTACTTTTGCATTAGAAAAAATGTTAACTGTAATTAAAGATGCTTACTCAGCACACACTGCGGTGTTCTTCTGGTACAATAAGAAAAGAGAAAAATTAACAATTGAAAAATTTATTTCTGCTGCGCCGAATGAAATTGCAAAAAGAAAATTTGATATTGAAGATGATATTTTAAGTAAGATAGTTCAAAAGGGAGAGCCTGAATTATTGAGCGACATTTCTCCTGCTGCTGAATCTGATGTAATAAGATATTATGATAAGGCACAAGGTATTAGAAGTTTTGTTGGAGTGCCTTTGTTTTATGAAGGATCATTGATTGCAATTATTGCTGTTGATTCAAAAGTTGGCGATCAGTTTGGAATTGAAACAATTTACTCGCT
>JBDTRQ010000037.1:0-7151 GCA_039931535.1 Ignavibacteriota bacterium | reverse complement strand
TTCAAATATTTACGCAAGAAAAATTTAGATGATGATGTAAAATCTTATGCGGCGGCACAGCTTGGAATGATATTTTGTATTCTTGCAACTGTAACTGGTGCTGTTTGGGCAAAGTTTGCGTGGGGATCATATTGGAGCTGGGATCCTAGACAAACAAGTATATTTGCGCTGCTATTAATTTACGGTGCATGGTTTGCACTTCGTTCATCAATTGAATCTGAAGAAAAACGTGCAACTTTGTCTGCAGTTTATTCGATGATTGCTTTTGTTACAGTTCCATTTTTTATTTTTATTATGCCAAGAATTATGACAGGGCTTCATCCGGGTTCTGCTGATGATTCGAATGCAGGTCCGGTTGTAAATTTTAAAATGGATTCACACATGCTTTTAATATTTTTTCTTTCACTAATTGGATTTACAATTCTATATTTTTGGATGTGGCAGGTTGGATATAAATCGATTTTATTGCGAGAAAAATTAAACAAAAAATTAATAAGAGGTTAACTTGGAACAATTTCTTTCACAAAATGCAATCTATGTTGTTATGATTATCGTCCTGATAGTTTGGGCAGGAATTTTTGGTTACTTGTTTAGCCTTGATAAACGAATTAAAAAAGTAGAAAAAGAAATGATTGGAGAAAAAAATGAAAAATAAATATATCTTCGGTGGATTTATCATAGTATTATTCCTTGGAATAATGGCTTATCTTTTTACACAAAGCAACATTAAATATGAAAACAATTTTGCAAATGTAAAATCCACAGATAAAACCGTTAAGGCAACCGGAAGCTGGGTTAAAGAAAAAAGTTATGATATGAATCGTGAACAAAACACTTTCTCATTTATTATGAAAGATGAAACCGGAAATGAAATGAAGGTGATTTACGAAGGTGCAATGCCGAACAATTTTGAAAGCGCAACGAGCGTAGTAGTTACAGGATCATATCGCAACGGATATTTTCATGCAAAAGATATTTTAACAAAATGTCCCAGCAAGTACGAACAAAAAAGCGTTCAGTCATCAAGTATGTAACCGTACAAAGCATGGAGCAAAGGGCATAGTGCTTAAGTTATGGCAAAGTTTAGATTTCAGGATTTAGAGATTTGGCAGTTGGCGATAGAAATTGGAGATTCGTTATTTGATATAGCAGATCAACTTGAACAGAAAAAATTATTTAGATTTGCTGATCAATTGCGAGGTGCAGGAATGTCAATGAGTAATAATATTGCAGAGGGATCCGGCTCTTTTTCTAATCCTGAATTTAAGCATTATCTGAATATTGCACGCAGATCGGTTTTTGAGAATGTAAATATCTTGATCATTCTCAATCGCAGAAAATTATTAAGTGATGTTGAACTTAATAACTTATTTGAACAGTTAGATTTATTATCTAGAAAAATTACAAGCTTTAGAAATTCACTAAATTAATAATATTTGTATTGTGCTAAAGGTGTTTTCCTCCCTATGCTCTTAGCTCTATGCACAATGCACTAAGCGAGGATTTATGATCGGAAGTATTTTTTTAAGTGTGGCTCTTGTATTTAGCATAATTGCAATGGTTATGTATTACCTTTCTTTTAAAGGATATAAAAACACATTAAACATTGCGCGCTACAGCTATCACGGAATGGCAATTTTTGTAATTGCGGCCTCCACATTTTTGTGGTACGCAATTTTAACACATCAATATCAATACAAATATATTTTTAGCTACAGTCAAAATTCACTTTCAACCGGATTGCTGCTTTCATCTTTTTGGGGCGGGCAGGAAGGAAGCTTTATGCTTTGGCTTCTACTTACATCAATAATAGGAATTATACTTCAATCCTATTCTTCAAAACGTGGTGATCTTGAACCAAGAGTGATGGCTGTTTTTGCGCTTGCTACATCCTTTCTTTTAGTGATGGTTTCTCCGTGGTTCAAAAATCCATTTGAGTATATCTGGATGACACCAATTTTTATTGACGTAAAAAACATTAATGCTCAGTTTTTAAATCTGCCGTTTATTCAAAACTTTATTTTTACAGATCAGCAATCAAATACAACATTTATTCAAATGAGTTCTCAGCTTCACACATTGCTTGCTCAGGCTGGAGTTCAGGTTAATCAATTTATTGCTGACGGAAAAGGATTGAATCCGCAATTGTTGAATTACTGGATGCAGATCCATCCACCGATGTTATTTACTGGATTCTCAATGGCAACCGTTCCTTTTGTTTTTGCTATGGCAGCTTTAATGAAAAATGATTATAGAGAATGGGTCAATCAGTCATTGCCGTGGGTGCTTGCAGGGACAGGAATTTTAGGACTTGGAATTATGATGGGCGGATATTGGGCTTACGAAATGCTTGGCTGGGGCGGTTATTGGGCTTGGGATCCAGTTGAAAACTCAAGTTTAATTCCCTGGTTGATCGGAGTTGCTTCTATCCACACAATGCTTGTCCAGAAAAGAAGTTTAAAAACTACGGATGGAATTGGAAGATATGCAAAGACAAATCTTATACTTAGTATTTTAACTTATGTTTTGGTTTTATACAGTACATTCTTAACAAGAAGCGGTGTACTTGGCGATGCGTCTGTTCATTCGTTTGTTGATCCCGGACAATTAGTTTATTTATTTCTTGTTGTGTTTATCGGAACATTTATTTTTCTTGGATTTGGAAGCATAGCTTTTAGATGGAAACATTTAGAAGATAAAACAGTTTATGAAGAAAGCGTACTCTCACGTGAACTATCACTTTTTACCGCTTCGATAATTCTTGTTGCATCTGCTATAATAGTTTTAGTTGGAACATCCGCGCCGTTGTTTGGGCATGCTGTTGATACTTTCTTTTATGATGAAATGCATTTACCAATTGCAATAATTATTGGATTGCTAAACGGACTTAGCTTGCTCATAAAATGGAAAAGCACAAACACAAAAGATTTGATAAAAGAATCAATGCTTTCTGTAATTGCAAGCGTTGTGTTAACAATTTTAGTAGTAGTTTTTGGCGGCGTTCATAAAATAATGATGATTATACTTGCCTTCTCAGCAATTTTTGCAATTGTTGTAAATGGAGAAATCGCTTTTAAAATCATTAAAGGAAACCTAACAAATCTTGGCGGATATATTGCTCACATTGGAATAGCAATTTTTATACTTGGTATAGTTGGCTCTGCTGCTTACAGCGATCATAAAAATGTTGAACTTGTAAAAGATAAACCAACAACCGCATTCGGTTATGAAATGACTTTTACCGGCTACACTCCGATTGAAAATAATACTAAGTATGCGTTTAACATCAATATGAAAAAAGGAGACCACACTTATACTGTATCACCTGTTATGTACATATCAGAATATAACAACAGCCTAATGCGCGAGCCTGCAATTTTAAATTTATTTTCTAAAGATGTTTATGTTGCGCCGCTTGGTTTTGATGAAGGAACAAATCAAACAGCAGGTGATGGAGAAATTGTAAAGCTTGAAAAAGGTAAGGAAACAGAATATCAAAATGCAATAATTTCTTTTGATAAATTTGACATCTCATCTGAAACTATGCAGGCAATGCAAGAAGGTAAAGATTTTCAGATGGGCGCTGATTTAACAATTGAAGCAAACGGTAAAAAAGAAGTGTTTGAATTATTTAGAAAAAGCGTTAGCGGACAAGTTCAGTTTACAGATTATATTTCTGAAAATGCGGGACTAAAAATTAAACTTACAAACTTAACTGCTGAAATGATTGAAGTATCAATTTCATCTTTGAATGAAACTCAGCAGCAAATCGTTAATAAACCAAAAGAAGAAGTATTATCGGTTACTGCAAGCATTAAACCGTATATCAGTCTTGTTTGGGTGGGCGTGATTGTTATGGTGCTTGGTTTCTTTGTTGCAGTTGCAAGAAGATTGAAAGAATCTTTGTTATAATTTTTCGTAGCTCAGGTTTCCAAACCTGAGCTTGATACATAGAATAGATTTAAAAGTATTATTAAATAAAAAATCTCAGGACGGAGTCCTGAGCTACGAAAAGGCTCGAGAAATCGAGCCTATTTTTTTATATTTGCATTAGTTGTTAATAAAAGGAATACAAGTAATGATTTTTAAAAACAGATTATTTCATAATCCAAACTTAATTACACTTTCACTTCTAATCGTAATCTCATTCGCATTCATTCCATCCAAACCTGATGAGGGAATGTTTCCTTTGAGTGATATTAAAAATATCAACTTGAACGAAAAAGGATTAAAGATAAGTGTTGATGAAGTTTATAATCCAAACGGAGTAAGCCTTGTTGATGCGCTTGTAAAAATTGGCGGATGCACAGGCTCATTTGTTTCAAACGAAGGATTGATAATTACAAATCACCATTGTGTGTTTGGAATTGTTTCAAATGTTAGCACTGTTGAAAATAATTATTTGGAGAATGGATTTTTAGCTGAGAATCGTGAAAAAGAAATTCCTGCAAAAGGGTTAACATGCCGAATTACGGATTCATATCAAGATGTAAGTGCAGAAGTTTTAGAGGGTGCAAATACGGCGGAAGATATTTCAAAAAGAACTACTGCAATATCAAAAAAAATAAAAGAGATTATTGAACGTGAAGAAAAATTAGACAGCACAATTACAGCAGATGTTTCTGAAATGTTTGTCGGTGAGCAGTATGTTTTGTTTAGTTATAAGATGATAAACGATGTAAGATTGGTTTATGTTCCTCCAAGAACTATCGGTGAGTTTGGCGGCGAATCTGATAACTGGATTTGGCCAAGACACAACGGAGATTTTTCTTTTGTGCGTGCTTATGTTGCACCAAATGGCTCATCCGCAAAATACTCTGAAGATAATGTTCCGTATCAACCTAAAAAGTTTTTGCAAGTTAATCCGAACGGAGTTAATGAAGAAGATTTTGTTTTTATTCTTGGTTATCCCGGCAGAACTTTTAAACATCAGCCATCTCAGTTTTTAACTATGCAGGAAAAATATCAACTGCCATATATCCAGGATTTGTTTTCCTGGCTGATAAATCTTTATGAGAAACGTGGAGAAGATGATCCGGAATTTGCGTTAGAAATTGTAAGCGAAATTCAGGGACTTGCAAACACTGAAAAAAATTATCGCAGTAAAATGCAAGGCTTGGAAAGATTAAAACTTGTTCAGAAAAAACAGGAAGAAGAAAAGGAGTTACAAAACTTTATAAACTCTAAACCTGAATTAAAAGAAAAGTACGGAACAGTTTTAGGTGAAATAGATGAAGCGTATCAAGATGCATTTAACAGCGGCAGAAGAAGTTTAGTCTTGATGATGTTAGGGCGTAATGTAAATTATTATCGGCTTGCAGAAATATTTATCGATTATAAAAAAGAAATGCAAAAACCAGAGACTGAAAGAAAATCATTATACAAAGAAGAAAAGCGTGCTGATTTTTACAACTCAATTACAAAGCTGTACAATAATTTTATGTCCGATCTTGATCCGCAAATTCTTAATAAAATTATGAGTGATGCTTCATCGTTTGATGAATTAAGAAATGTTGAACCATTTAAAAGTTTTGCAAAAGAAAAAAATAAACAAGATTTTATTTCTGATTTATACGATGATACTTTTATAAAAAACAGTAAAAAGTATTTTGATCTTCTTGAAGATAAAGATGAAACATTAAAAGATATTGATGATCCTTACATCAACTTAGTAAAAACTGCTGCTGAACTTGGTGATGCGGAAAAAAACAAAGCACAAGTACGGGATGGAAAAATAAATATTCTACTCGCAAAACTTAACGATTTAAAAAGACAATGGCTTCACAAATCTTTTGTACCGGATGCAAACAGTACTTTAAGATTAACATTCGGTTATGTGCGCGGTTACTCGCCTGCAGATGCAACTTACTATCAACCTAACACGACTTTAACAGGATTGATAGAGAAGGGAAAAGATTCCGGTAATTATAGACTGAACAAAAAAGTCAAAGAACTGTACGATGCAAAAGATTTTGGACAATTTGTTCATCCAAAATTAAAAGATGTTCCTATTAATTTTATTTACAATATGGATACAAGCGGTGGAACTTCCGGCAGTCCGATTATGGATGCGTACGGCAGATTAGTAGGCGTAAACTTTGATCGCGTTTTTGAAGCAACGGTGAATGATTACACCTGGAGCGAAAATTATAGCCGCTCTATCGGTGTGGATATCCGTTATGTTTTGTGGGTTGCACAAAAAGTTGGTAAAGCGGATTTTCTGTTAAAAGAAATGGGAATTAGCATCTAATTCAAGTGAATTGAGCCTTGACAAAGTATGAGGTCAATGTTATCTTTGACCTCTATTTTACGAAATATATTTGTTCAGAGATTGCTCTCCCGATGTATCGGGATGGCTGTTAAAAAGTGAAATTAGTTCTTAAAACATATTTTATTCCGCGATAGCTCAATGGTGGAGCATTCGGCTGTTAACCGAAGGGTTGCAAGTTCGAGTCTTGCTCGCGGAGCCAAAAGCCTCAGAAAAAAAACTGAGGCTTTTTCATTTTATAAGAAATAAAAAGTTAACCGAAGGATTGCAAGTTCCTCCGTGGGAGTTCCTTCGGAAGAGTCTTGCTCGCGGAGCCAAAAACCTCAGAAAAAAAACTAGGGCTTTATGATTTTAAATGATAACAGTTTATATATTATATTCTACAAAGTTTGATAAGATCTATATTGGTCAAACAGATAATCCTGAACGAAGATTATTCGAGCACAACAATGGACTACTTTCTACTTACACAAAAAGATATAAACCCTGGCAGAGTATTTACAGCGAAGAATACCAAACAAGAAGTGAAGCATTGAAAAGAGAGAAGCAATTAAAGTCTCAAATGGGAAGAGAGTTTATTTGGAAAATTATCAAAGAAAAAAGTATATAATAAGCAGCAAGTTCGATCCGTTAGCTAGCGGATTGCTCGCGGAGCTCTAAGGGATTTATGGTGTCTTTATCACTGTAAGTCCCTTTTTTTACTACTACTTGCGCAGGTTCGACCCGATCTTTTTTGGCTTTTAGGGAGTGTAAATAATTCTGTGTAAATGGTTAAAGAAAGAAATTAGTTAAGTGCTGTGGAGCGTAGCGGAACAGCACTTAACTTGGCGAAAATCTGTTAAGGGTTTTCATTTTCTAAAAAACTAATTACTTTTAACCATTA
>JBDTRQ010000036.1:0-1711 GCA_039931535.1 Ignavibacteriota bacterium | reverse complement strand
TAATAATAAAAGCCGGTTGATTAATGAACCGGCTTTTTTATTTTATTTGATTTCAATTAACTTATATTTTCTTTTACTGCAGTTACTACAACCTTAATCCCTTCAACTCGTAAAACTTTAATCTTTACATCTTTATCAATGTATTCGGAATCGGCAACAACATCTACTCTTCTTCCATCAATTTGTGCAGTACCACCCGGTCTAAGCGTTGTAAATGCAATACCTGTTTTACCAATTAAGTTTTTTTCAGATGGATAAGAAACAAATCCATGTTCCACTTTTTCAGATTCCCCTAAAACTAATCTATTAAACGCAGTTGATTTAGGTAGAAATCTTACAAGAAAGAACATTCCAAGTAAAGCAAAAAGCATCGCGCCGGAAAGTTGAATTATCGCAATCGAAACAGCGTTCATATCTATAAATGGCTCGCTGCCCAGCAGTGATAAAAATATTGATGCAAAGATGAGTACAATTCCGGAAATACCTGCAACACCAAAACCGGGAATAATAAAAATCTCAGCTAACAACAATCCTAGTCCAATTACAAATAGCAAAATTTCTAAAATCGATGCAAGCTGTAGAATATATGACGAACCAAAAAATAAAGTAAGTGCAATTAATCCTGTTGTTCCAGCAACACCCCAACCAGGAGTTTTTATTTCAGCCATCAATCCAAAAAATCCTATCATTATAAGAATAGAAGAGATTATAGGATTATTTAAAAACTTAACCACAGCCTCCGCCCAGTTTGATGAAACAGAAACTTGCTCAGCATTTTGTAAATTAAATGCTTTTAGCAGATCATCAAAATTTGCAATTACAGTATCTGCAATTTGATATTTGAGCGCTTCTTTTGAAGTAAGAGTGATTAATTTTGTGCTATCCACTAACCCAGCAACAACGATGCGCTCATCAACCATTCCTTCAGCAATATCAGTTCTTCTTCCATTTCGTTCTGCAGTTGAGCGCATTTCAGATCGCATGTAAGATTGATATTTCTCGCTTTGTTTTTTACCGGTTTCATCAACAACAGTTGCAGCGCCAATTGAGCTGCCGGGAACCATTACAATTTTGTTGCACGATAAAGCAATTAATGCGCCCGCAGAAATTGCACGATTATTTATGAAAGCTATTGTTAAAACTTTGCTGGATATAATTGCATCCTTTATTTGTGTTGCAGCATCAACTCTGCCGCCAAAGGTATTGATTTTAAAAATGATTGCATCAGCATGATTTTTTTCTGCCTCATCTATGACGCGTGTTATGTAAGGAGCTAATCCTAAATCGATTTCGCTGTCAATGTAAGCGATGTAAACTGTTTTATGTTGTGCAAAAACGGAAAGTGTCAAAAAGAATGCGAGTAGAAATTTCATTTTATCATCTCATATTAGATTTTTCAAAAGAATTGAATAATTCTTAATTGAAAATAATGAAAATCAGATTGAGCGGAAAGCACCTTAAACTGTGGTTTTATTGAAGTATTATATGCCCAAGCTTATCACGCTTGGTAATTAAATATTTTTCATTGTTTTTGTTTGGCGGAATCTCAATCGGAATGCGGTTTACTATTTCAAGTCCATATCCATTTAACCCAATAACCTTTTTAGGATTATTAGTAAGCAGATTTATTTTTTTGATTCCAAGATTCAGTAAAATCTGCGCACCAATTCCGTAATCTCTTAAATCAGCTTTAAATCCGAGTTCCTCATTC
>JBDTRQ010000035.1:0-4477 GCA_039931535.1 Ignavibacteriota bacterium | reverse complement strand
CAACCGTTCTATTCTATGGACTGATCGGGTTGATAATTACTATTATTGTTTCCATTTTTCTTATCAAAAAAATTGAACGCAAACTTCTTAAAAAGATTACAATAATTTTAGTCATACTAAATCTCATTCCTATCGGCTGGATAATTTATCGTGTAGCTTCCCAATCAACCCAAATCAAAAATGAAGAACAACCTAAAAAGCTAACACCGACTGAAATTAGCAGCTCGCTAATCTCATTAATCCTAAAACCTTCTCAAAAGAGTTACAATAATACTGAAATGGGGTTGGGTATGGTTAAGCCGGATTTTTATAATAAAAAAGTTTTTTACTTCTACGGTATGCCGAATTTGGAAAAACCTGCGAGTGAACACACTCCCATAGACAGTATTGTGTTTGCACAAAGCGAACATCATCAGTTTGATATTTCTTATGCGCCGCCGTGGTTTTACCCTGAACATCAGAAATTAGATTACGAAATTTTGTACTTAAAATTATTAGCAATGAATCGCGACTGGATAAATGTTGAACTTAACAGACAAACCGAATATTCTGCGTGGATGCTAAAAGGTGATGTTACTGTTTTGCTCTGGCCAGAGTTTTTACTCAATGTTTTTTCAGTTGAAATTCTTGAACCTGAACATAATTTGCTTCGCATTAAACCGCTTTCTAATGCTTCGGAAGTTATGATAAAAGAATATGAATTCCTGGCACCGGTTATGATTAAAGATAGCTGGCTAAAGGTAAGGCTAATTAATAAAGAACTTGATACTGTTGGCGAAGCCTGGCTGCAATGGCAATCAGGTGGAAGACTTTTGATTTCTTACTCGTTGCTTTCATAAAAATTTTTTTTACTTAAGATTCGGAAATATTGCTTGTGGAATTGGGCGGAGTTAAGAAAACAAATTATACAAATTAAAACTTACTCCACTATTTCTTTTACGCGTCCAACTTCACCACTTTCAAGTCTTATTTTTATTCCGCGTGGATGTTTGGGAGAATTGGTTAAAATATCTTTAACAATACCTTCCGTAAGTTCACCCGTTCGTTGATCATCCTTCATCACAATTTTTACAAGCATTCCTATTTTCACATCAGCGCGTTTAGTTCCATTCATTAAAAATATTCCAGTCCAGTTTATAAGTTGATCAAGTGTTATTATTAATAGCAATTGTTTGCTTTCAGCACTTCGGATAAATTAAACTATAACAAAAGTAATTACAAAGATTTTAGTAAATTAAAAATTAAACACAACTACTTTTTAATAAGCAAATTGTTAAACTCAATAATAATTATATAGTTTTACTCTGTTCAAAAACATTTTTTTAATAACAATGAAAAAAAAGATTTTATATTTTCTGATTTTATCCCTTAGTGTTATAAATCTTTTTCCTCAAACAAGCTCCGTTGATTACGGAAATAATCCATCTGCAGGACATTATGCTGAAGTAAATGAGATTAATTTATACTATGAAACCTATGGAAGCGGGCAGCCTTTAATTTTACTTCACGGAAATGGCGGTTCAATTAATGCTTTCGCAAATCAAATTCCCGTTTTTGAAAAATATTTTAAAGTAATTGCAATTGATAGCAGGCTACAAGGTAAATCAGGAGGTTCACCAGACAGTATTTCGTATGATTTAATGGCATCAGATTTTTGTGCGTTGTTAGATTACTTGCAAATTGATTCGGCTTATGTTTTAGGCTGGAGCGATGGCGGCATAAATGGTTTAATTATGGCAATGAGCTGTCCTGAAAAAGTAAAAAAATTAGCAATATCTGGGGCTAATCTTGTTCCTGATTCATCCGCTTTGTCAGGCGCAGATATAGAGTATCTGAAAAATTTTGTTGAACACGATACAACTGCTTCCAAGATTGAAATAGCACTCAACAAAATGATGTTGTATCAACCAAACATTCCCTTTAGTAATTTACAACAAATTCATTGCCCGGTTTTAGTTATGGCAGGTGATCATGATATTATTAAACCTGATCATACTCTAAAAATATTTCAAGCAATACCAGAGGCATCGTTATGCATTTTTCCTGATTCTAATCATGGTGTTTGTCAACAGCATCCAAAACTTTTTAACGAGACTGTACTTAATTTCTTCAAAAAAGATTGATCAGTACATTCAACAGCACTATTTTTCTCTAATATTTCAGTAAGGTTAATGTTGTTTTTTGTAATACGATAAAATTGTGAACTTATCTTTTAAAAAATACTATTCAAAATTATCTCTTGGTACTACTGCTCTTTTAGATAGAGCTAAAATGACCGAGCACACTTTTATGATTGTAGTCGCAATTATAATTGGTGTTGTCGCCGGTTTTTCAGCAATCGGTATTAGAGCTTTAATAAAATTTTTTTCGCAAATTTCTTTTTCCGGGCCCGGAAATCTTTTACAAAACATTATTAATACTCCTTGGTATCTTATTCTTATAATCCCGATTATAGGTGGAATAATAGTTGGACCATTAATATATTATTTTGCCCCCGAAGCAAAAGGACACGGCGTACCCGAAGTAATGCAGGCAATTCTGCTTAAAGGCGGAAAGATAAGAGGCAGAGTAGCTGTTATCAAAACTATTGCTTCTGCAATTACAATCGGAACTGGCGGCTCTGTTGGAAGAGAAGGACCGATTATACAAATTGGTTCAAGCCTTGGTTCGGTTGTGGGGCAGTTTTTTAGAGTTTCGCCCAAGCGTTTAAAAACACTTGTTGGATGCGGTGCTGCTGCGGGTATTGCGGCTGCTTTTAATGCCCCGATTGCAGGCGCATTATTTGCCGTTGAAATAATTTTAATGGATTTTGCTGTTGCACAGTTTTCACCAATAGTAATTTCATCGGTTATGGCAACGGTAATCTCGCATACTTTTGAAGGAAACTTTACAGCATTTGTTGTTCCCAAATATCAACTTGCATCTCCTGTTGAAATTGGGTTTTATTTTGTGCTGGGTGCTGCAAGCGGTTTAGTTGCTTATCTCTTTATCAAAACTCTTTATTACAGCGAAGAATTTTTTGACAATCGTATAAAAATTCCTGAATATTTTAAACCTGCACTTGGCGGAATTGGAATTGGAATAATTGCATTAATGTTCCCGGAGATTATGGGTGTTGGCTACGATTCAATTAATATCGCTCTTACCGGAAATTTGGTGTGGTATTTTGCGCTTGCACTAATCTTTATGAAAATTCTTGCAACATCACTTACCCTTGGTTCCGGCGGCTCAGGCGGAATTTTTGCACCATCTTTATTTATGGGTGCAATGCTCGGTTACTTTTTTGGTTCTTTTGTGCACACTTATTTTCCAAACATTACTGCAACGCCCGGAGCGTATGCGCTTGTTGCAATGGGCGGATTGGTTGCGGGTACTACAAGAGCGCCAATAACTGCAATTATAATTGTGTTTGAGCTTACAAACGACTATCGAATTATACTGCCATTAATGATAACTTGTGTAATGAGTATGATTGTATCGACTAAACTTTCAAGAGAATCCATTTACACTTTAAAACTTGTTTTAAGAAATATTGGTTTAAGGAAAGGAATGGAAACCAATGTTATGGAATCTATCTATGTAAAAAATGTTTATCGTAAAGAGTTTGAAGCAATTAATGTATCAGATAATTTCAGCCAGATTGTAAATCGTATTATCAGAGGAAAGGAATCAGATTTTCCTGTGATTAATACCCAAGGGCAGGTAAAAGGCATGATTTCAATTCACGATATTAAAGACTCTATTTACGAAAAAGATTCTTTGCAAAACCTACTTATTGCCGCGGATATTTCAAATCAGTATTACGAAACGCTTTACTTAGATGATAATTGTCAAACAGCTTTAGATAAATTTCGTAAATATGCTTTTGATGGTCTTCCGGTTGTTAACGATTTAAATTCAAATAGAATTATTGGAATGCTTTTAAGAAAAGATATTCAGGATGCGTACGACCGCGAAATCGAAAAAAGAGATTTAACTTCTAACCTTGCAAGCTTAATAACCATGAAAGAAGATGAACCGATGGTTCACTTTATGGAAGGTTATTCAATTATAGAAATTGCACCGCCTAAAAGTTTTATTGGCAAATCAATCAGGCAGCTAAACATAAGAAGTAAATTTGGCGTTGATGTTCTTTCAGTCAAAACAAAAGAAAAGCGCGGAGAAAAAATTACTGCAATTCCTAATCCAGATTATATTATTATCGAAGATGATACCTTAATTATTGCCGGTGAAATTAAAAATATTAATGCAGTGCGTAATTTAGGATAATTGCATCTACCCAAATAAAAATTAATTTAGATTTTATATACAAGTTCCCGCTCAATATTTGCTATCCGACAAACCATATATTTTATAAAGCTCTGGACATTGATCTATATTTTGCTAACGTTACAACATAACCCGAGTGTGATTTAGAATCTTATATCAATTCTATTCATCACATTATCTACAAACTTATAAATTAAAAATTAGGAGA
>JBDTRQ010000034.1:0-13582 GCA_039931535.1 Ignavibacteriota bacterium | reverse complement strand
TTTTATATACATAGATGATGAAGTTGAGGGTATTTACAGGCTGCTGCTTTCTGATGAAAATGAACCTGTTAATATCGGAAATCCCGAAGAGATAACAGTTAAACAAATGGCGGAGGAAATAATCCAGATTACAAATTCCCAGAGCCGGATAGTATATAAAGAGTTACCTGTTGATGATCCTAAGGTAAGGCAGCCAGATATAACAAAGGCAAAAGCTGTTCTTAGATGGGAGCCGAAAGTTCCGCGTATTGAGGGGCTTAAAAGAACGATGGTGTATTTTATCAATAAAATTAAATTGTAAAAGGCAATCCAGCACAACTCAACGGTACCCCGATTGTCATCCAGAGCACATCACACAGAGCTCCGTGTCATCCCGTGCGCGTCACACTGAGCGAAGTCGAAGTACGTTGGTACACTGATTTGACTGATGCTGCTGATCTGAAATTTGTGAAACTTAGGGTCTTTGAGTCTTGGTGGCAAACTCCTTTAATTGCACACGGGAAAGCGCAGAGGGGTGAGCGCAAAGGGGGAAGCGCATAGAACATAGGACAGAGCGGTTAGAGCAAAGCGTAAGAAAAGTCAATCGTAGTTCAATGGGTGATTGGTTGTAAACCAGATGATAGATTATAGATCCTTGAGGCTGGATTCTGAGGACTGCTTGCAAATTTGTGAGATAATTGATGCTAACTTAATCAAGGATTTGATTATTTGTTTTACTAATTTATCTGCACGTTAATTTAATTATCCGATAAAAATCAACTAATTATAATCCATTTTAATCGTCCGGAACTTGATGAAAATTATTAAAAGTCTGAATAGAAAAATATTTTTGTTGTATGCAATAGTCATTTTATTAAGTGCTGCGGCATGCGAAAAGGATAATAATAAATCTGAACCAAACTTAGATGAAGAGTTTGGTTTTAATCAAACTGAGTATGAATCTGTTTTTAAAAATTCGTTTAGCTTTTCTGATACTACTGATCCAAGATTTCAATCAATAAAAGAAGATTTAGATACCTTAAAATCGTTTTACTCGATTAATAATTTGAAACCAATATTTGTAAAAAGTTTTGACTCAAAAGGGCTTGTTGATTCCCTGCTTAATGTATTGGGTGCGGCAGGTGAGCACGGTTTAAATCCGGAAAGCTATAATTACACAAGACTTAAAATAGAATTTGCGGATGCCATTAATCCAAAAGCTCATAATAAAGAAAGATACCTTCATCTTGCAAACGCTGAGATGCTTGCAGCAAATGCAATTTTGAATTATTCAATGAATATGCGGCATGGTGTTGTTAATCCAAGAAAAATATTTGCCGATTCATATTTTTTACCTGTAACAGATTCGCTTAATCGAAGCTTATTTGAACCATTTGGACAGGAAAATATCATTGAGTATCTAAAAAATATCCAGCCAAAGAGTAAGAAATACAAAAAGCTGCAGGCAGCTTTAAAAAGATTTGAAGGAATAGAGAATTTGGAGTGGACTGCTATTCCGGTTACAAATACAAAAGTAGAACCGGGTAATTTTTATCCTTCAATTGATCTAGTTGTAAATAAATTAAATACTCTTGGCTTTTTGGATACGAGCAGGGTAAAGATTATTGATTTGAGTTTGTATGATTCCTTGTTAGTAGAACCTATTAAAAGTTTTCAGAGGGCTAACGGTTTAATTGATGATGGTGTTATTGGTAAAACAACTATCGAAAGACTAAATATATCGCCAAAGGAATACGTTGACAAAATAAAATTAACATTAGAAAGATTCAGATGGCTAGATTATTCTGATACTGCTAAGTACATACTGGTTAACATTCCGGATTTTAAAGTTTACGCAATGGAAAACGGCGCAGAAAAATTAAATATTATTATCTGTGCAGGCAGAAAGGGTAAGTGGGAAACTCCGAATCTTTACGGACAAATATCTTACATGGTGTTAAATCCAACCTGGTCTGTACCAAGGAGTATTATACAGGAAGAGATTGTAAGCGGCTTACGGCGTGATTCGTTATATCTTAAGAAGCGATATTTTAAAGTATATAAAGCGGGTGAACGTGTAAGCCTGGATGGGTTAACAGCACACGAACTTTCCTCATCAAATCGTTATAGCATTGTGCAGGATCCCGGAGCTGGCAACGCTTTGGGTAAGATAAAATTTATGTTCAAAAATCCATTCGGTGTTTATCTGCATGATACACCGACGAGAGCGCCGTTTAAATATACAAACAGGGCTGTTAGTCATGGCTGTATGCGTGTAGAAAAACCGATACAGCTTGCTGAGTATTTGCTTAATAGTAATTCTAAGTGGACAACTGACTTTATAAAAATTGAAATCGGGCAGAAGGTGGATAATACAAATGTTGTTGATGAGTTTAACAATAAGAGGAGTGAGTTAAGAAAGAATAATAGTTACGGTGTTACAACAGAGATTAAGTTTGATAAGTACGTGCCCCTGTTTGTGGATTACTATACTGTGTGGGTGGCTGAGAATGGAGTTTTTAATTATCGGGATGATGTTTATGGCAGAGATAAGGTACTGAAGGAATACTTGATGAATTCAAAAGTAAAAATTGTGAATTAAAGAATTTTGATTTATTATTTTACTCAACCTTCTATTTTTTTATGTACCTAAGAGTCCAAATACTGCAAGCCCACCAAAGGCAAGCGGTGCAAGTATCGGTTTATCGTCTTCCTCTTTATTCATTTGTTCTGTTTTGATTTCTGCTTTTTCCTCATTATCATCTTCTGTTAAATGAAAATACAATCCAGCAGCGGAAACTACTAAGGCAATAAATAGAACAATCTGAAAACTATGAATTAGGTTCTCTTTCCATTTTATTACAGTTAAAGTCCCTAAAATAATTACAGCAATGCAGTAAAACTGTTGGAGTAAAAATAAAAATATTTTTGTTAAAATCGTCTCAATGCTCAATTGTTGTATCAATGAGCAGCAGTGCAAAACCGATTGCAGAAAACAATACCAGCATACGATTGAGAGAATGATTCTTTAACATGATTTTGCCGTAAATAGAATATTTTTTTACTAATCAAAGTTAATAAGATTTTGTATTTACCGCCAAAACATTTAATTAGTATAAAATAAAATATAATTGATACCTGGCATTTCGTGGTGTACTTGATGATTATGTAGGCATTAACAATAGAGTTAATAGAGATTTACCAGAGTTATGCACTTGTTGTAAATATATTTGTGAGTAATGAAATTAGTCCTGCTTTTATTTAGAAAAATTTATATTTAGTTTAATTTAAGAAATTAAACAGAATTTTAAATCATTATCCAATAATGTCATCAAGAAATAAATACTTTAGAAACATAACATTCATAATGTGTTTGATATTTATCTACACAACATTTGGATATCTTGTAATATATAAACCTATTAAAGAATTAGTAAAGGTCTCTGCAAAAAAATCAGTTACAAAAGATTCAATTGATTCTAAAGAGTTTAATAAATTTGTGTTCAGTTTAAAAGATATTGAGAACAATTTACTTGATTTTAGATGGCGTGAAGACAATGAGTTTGAACTTAACGGAATGATGTACGATGTTAAGAATAAAATCGTTGAAGGAGACAGCATAACTTTAATTTGCCGTTTAGACAGCGAAGAAAATGTTATTAACTTATTATTTTCAATGCTGCTGCAAAACAATAAAAAAGATGCTTCCAACAATCATATAAACATTACATTTTTGTTTGGATTGTATCTGCAAAATTTGAGTGACAATTTTAACAGATTTAACCACACATATAATGATAATTTAACTTTTTCAAAAAATGAAAAAGGATTTCAAAACTACTTGATGGAAATCCCCACTCCCCCGCCCCGATTATTTTCTTAATCAAACCAAACTTAAAAATTACATTACAGCACAGAAATATTAATATGACGCTTGTGATGTTTAAATAACTGTAAAAAAAAGTACGCTATAGAACGATTGCTATACTTAAATAGTAAATCATTTTATTAAAACGATGAGCGTAATTTATTTTTTATGATAATTATTAATTATCCAATTAGAGAAAATTTATTTTATGAAATACTTATACTTTATTTTATTAATGGTTATTAGTCTGCCTATACTTGCGCAGAATAATAACGATTCGGCAAAAAACGATACTATTAAGTTTCAGCTAAATCAGGTAACTGTTACAGCTACGCGTTATCCTGAAAACATTTTGGAAATACCATATGCAGTTACAATTCTTACAAAGGATCAATTGCAAAACTTAAAAGGATATGGAATGGATGAGATTCTTTCAACTGTTCCCGGAGTTTTAGCACAATCACGTTCAGGAAACCAGGATATAAGGATAGTGATACGCGGTTTTGGTGCGCGCGGATCAGGTGATAGATCAAACTCAGGTACATCAAGAGGAATAAGAGTAATGCTTGATGGGATTCCGGAAACTGAACCGGACGGCAGAACATCTTTTGATAATATAGATTTAACTCTTGCTGATAATATAGAGGTAATAAGATCTAATTCATCAGCACTATGGGGCAATGCTTCCGGTGGAATAATAAATATTTCATCAGCAGCAAGTTTTACAGAACCGTTTGTTTCTGTTGGCGGGATGGCTGGAAGTTTTGGATTACAAAAATACACTCTTAGAACAGGTACAGTGTTAGGTGTTGGAAAATTATCGCTGGCAATATCCAACTCAAATTTTGACGGATGGAGAATGCATTCAAGTTCAAAACGAACTGTAATAAATGCAAATATCGTTTCTGATCTAAGTAATAGAACCAAACTCGGAATTTACTTAACTGCCGCGGGTAATTTATTTCACATTCCTGGTCCATTAACACAAGCAGAGTATGATGTTGATCAACAGCAATCAAATCCAACCTATGTTTCTAGAGATGAAAGAAGATACAACAGGCTTGGACGTATTGGTCTAACATTAGATCATACAATAAATGAAATGCATGAACTATCGGGAATGGTTTATGTTAATCCAAAATATCTCCAGCGATCAGAACGTGGAACTTATAGGGATTTTACAAGATATCACACAGGCGGCAATTTTATCTATAGAAATAATGCAAACTTTAGTGATGAAGTAACCAACAGATTAACAGTGGGTATTGATGAGGCATACCAGGATGGAGCAATTTTATTTTACAGCCTATCACCCACTAACGGCAGAGGCAGCACTTTAAGAGATAACAAGCGCGAAGGAGCAAACACTTTCGGTGCATTTGTGCAAACAGAGGTAAGATTTGGAGAAGAATTGAGTATTCTATTAGGCGGAAGGTATGATGATGTTACTTATTACAGTGAAAGTTTTATCGATCCAACTTTAGGTTTGCAATCAAAATCCTTTACACACTTTACACCAAAAGCGGGTTTAACTTATATATTTAGTCCAACCCACAGTGTATATGCTAACTTAGGCGGAGGAATTGAAGTACCTGCGGGTAATGAAACTGATCCTGCCGGAACTTACGGACAAGATACTGTTTATTTGATAAACCCATTATTAGAACCAATAACATCTACAACAATTGAAGTTGGGACAAAGCAATTGATGTATGTGGGCAGCCAATCATTTGTAAAATCAGTTTCTTACGATGTTGCGTTGTATTATATAAATATTAAAAACGATATAATACCTTACAGAGGCGGAAGATTTTATTTTACTGCGGGTAAAACAGATAGAATGGGTGCTGAATTAGGATTGAATTTACTGATGGATCATGGATTGTCATTTCAAGGATCATTTACTTATTCACAAAATAAATATAAAGAATACACGGTTGATTCTGTGCATTATGGCAATCCGGGTGCAATTGCAGATTATAAGGATAATAAGGTTGCCGGAATTCCGGATGTGTTTTATTATGCCAGTTTAAATTATGCACCAGATTTTTTTTACGGTGCATTTATTGGATTGAGTATAAACGGCATGGGTAGTTATTTTGTTGATGATGCAAATACATTTGAAGTACCATCATACAATGTATTAAATGCAACAATCGGAATTAAGAATGCAATTAAGCTAACTAATAATCTTGATATATCAGGCTTTATCAGCATTAATAATTTAAGTGATGCTAAGTATGTTGGTTCAGCATTTATAAATCCTGATATAGTTAGCGGTGCACCTGTTTTTATAGAGCCGGGAATACCAAGAAACATTGTAGCATCACTTTCGTTTGGGATTCATTAGCACAAAGTTAGTTATTCATTAAGATTAGAATCACGCTTGGTAAGCACAGGCGTGATTTATTTAACCGTTGTTCTTTGATTGGACTTACAAATAATTTAAAATTAATATTTGTTTTATAACTGTTATCAATGATGTAATCTACTATCTTTTATAACAAGTATTTAATATTTTAGAAGCAGTTATTTTAGTATTTTTCAAAAATTAAGTCTCACTATTAAAACCACGATAATGTACAAATTATTTCTAATCATTCTGTTCTCATCATCAATTACAACTTTTATTTTAGCACAAGAAGTTGAAGAATTTAACGATACAACAAAGTATAAAATTCAGGATGTTGTAGTTGTTGGAACAAGGGCTGAGGAAAAAATTATTGATATCCCCTATTCTGTTTTTCGCGTTGATTCAAAAGAATTAGCTTTCGGTAGAAAAGTTTCTGCAAGAGATGTTTTAGCAGATGTACCCGGTTTGTTTTTACAAAATCGTTACGGCAATAGTGATATTCGAGTTTCACTGAGAGGATTTGGTACTAGATCCAGCACAGGGATAAGAGGAATAAAAATTTTACAGGATGGAATTCCTGAATCAGAACCCGATGGCGAATCTGTGCTTGATGCTATTGATTTTACTTCACTTGGAGGAGTTGAAGTTGTAAAAGGAAATTTATCATCTCTATACGCTAATGCGCCGGGTGGATTGATAAACTTTATTACAAATATTTACTTTCCAAAAGATTATGTTGGTACCGCAAATCAATTTGGAAAATTTGGATTAAGACAAACAGGTTTAAAATTCGGATTAAAAAATAACGACAGCCGTTTATTTGTATCATACAAATACAGAAACATCGATGGCTACAGACAACATAGTTCAGAATATCAGCATTTAGTTAATACAGTTTACGAAGCGTTCGTTGGAACTAAATCAACTCTATCTATTCATGCTAATTTTGTAGATGGATTTAACAAGCTGCCCGGCTCTTTAACAAAAGAAGAATTTGAAAGTGATCCTTATATGGCTGATCCCCTAGCTGTTTCTCAAGATTACAGACGAATCACAAAAAAAGGAAGAGTTGCCGGCAAATACATAACTCATTTGGGCAATAAGCAGCAGTATGAATTTGAGTTTATTGGTTATGGCGGAATAAAAGAATTAGAAAAAACCGATAATGATTTTTATACATTAACTACACGCTACTCATTAGGCGGCTTAGCAAGATTTACAATCAAAGAACCTTTGTTTGATCATAAAAACATTTTTACAGTTGGAACTGATTACGGGTTTCAATCGGGACCCATTACACAGTTTGATAATTTTTCCGGTAACAGAGGTATTTCCGTTCAAAATGAATACAATGAAAGTTTGAGCAATATCGGTATTTATATGTTAGAACACATTGGAATAGTTGAAGATAAACTTGATTTATTTTTATCAAGCAGATTTGATAATAATGTCTTTAACAGAAACATTTACATTCCTGATAGATTTTTGGATACTACACGCACAATGAGTGGATTTTCACCCAAGATAGGATTGAACTACAAACTAACTCCTAACATTGCATTATACTCATCTTATGGATTAAGTTTTGATTACCCTGCCTTAAGTGAAATTGCAAACAGTCCGCTTTCATCAAATAGTTCTTACACCATCAACCCTGATCTTAAACCGCAGGAATCCAAAAATTTTGAATTTGGAATTAAAGGAAATATTGTTGACAAAAGTTCTGAGTTTATGAGAAAATTATTTTTTGAAGTAACATATTTTAACTATTTGATTAAAGATGAAATCGTACCATTTTTATCTATATCTCAGAAAAATTATTTTAAAAACGCTCCAAGAACAAGACGACAAGGTGTAGAAGTTGGATTTATGAGTGAACCGTTTGAAGAAATAGAGCTAACGATAAATTATACTTTTACAGATTTTTATTATGAAAATTATTTAACGGAAATCTACACACCAGGCGGAACATTAGCTGCTGATTACACTAACAATAAAGTGCCTTCAATCCCAAAACATATTTTTAATTTTATTCTTGTTAAAGAGTTAGAGCTTAGCGAAGAATTATCAGGTTTAATAATTTGGGATTGCGATTACATTGCAGAGATGTATGTTAACGATTCAAATTCTGAACAAAGTCCTGGATACTTTTACGGAAATTTTATGGCAGGATTAACTTACAGTAATGATTATTTGGATCTTACAGGTTTTTTTGGAATAAATAATATTTTTGATAAAAGGTACGCTAGCTTTATAAACATAAATGATTATTACAACAGGTACTATGAAACAGGTGAACCAAGAACATTTTATTTTGGAATGAATTTTAATTACAAGATTTAGGAATTATGATCAGATATTTTTTAATATGTTTTTTTATTACAGGATTATTAATCGCTCAATCCAATCAAACTAATTTCAGGATTTATCCTAGCAGTGTAACTCAAACAGAACCCAATGTTGCAGTAAGCAAAACCAATCCCTCTTTATTTTTTGTAAGCGGAGTAACGATAAACACTGCCAATGGTTTTAAGAGCGAAGGTGTTTACATTTCCACAAATGGCGGCACAAACTGGTTTGGCTCAGATACTTGCTACGGGCAGAGTATTATAAATCATGGTGGTGATCCGGGAGTTTCTATCACATCAGACAACAGATTAGTTTTGACTCATATTGGAGAGGTGTTTCCCGGAGTTTACAGTCATTATTCTGATGATTTTGGAGCTACGTGGTCTTCTGCTTTTACAATCACAAGCTATCAAACGGATGATAAAGGTACAAGCTTTATTGATGATAACATTAGCAGTCCATACTACGGTAGAATTTACTCCGCATTTGTAAAACTGCTTGCACCTTTCCCGGTATTTATTTCTTATTCTGTTAATAAAGCAGAAAGCTGGACAGTACCAATCGCCATCAATCCATCACCGCCCCAAAGATGTATTGGGCCTAGTTTAGAGATTGATGCCAATGGAAAAATATTTATGTCTTGGGCGGCTGTTACTACTCAACCACCCTTCATTGAAGATTATGTGGGGTTTGGAACATCTACAGACGGTGGAGTTACTTGGAATATTTCAAACAACATATTTAATGCAAACGGAATATTCGGCACTTTGCCTTCGAAAGGCGGAATAAGAGTTAATGGTTTGCCAAGGCTTGCAATTGATAAAAGTAACGGCGCAAGAAACGGCTGGCTTTACATTGTTACAACAGATAAAAATATTTCACCTGCTGGATCTGATCCTGATATAATTTTACATCGTTCTACTGATGCAGGACAAAAATGGTCATCAGGAATAAGAGTAAATCAGGATGCAGTTAATAATGGGAAAATACAATACTTCCCTGCTGTTGATGTTGATAATACCGGTGCAATAAATATTATTTATTATGATGATAGGAACACATCGTCGGATTCAGCAGAAGTTTATTATTCCAAGTCAACTGATGGCGGTGATACGTGGACGGATAATGTATTGAGTGACCACAGATTTAAACCTAAACCTGTTTTCGGTGGCTCTTCAAATTATCAGGGAGACTATATTTCACTTATTTCAAACGGCAATAAATTACACGCTTACTGGATGGATGATTTTAGCGGGATTTATCAAATCTGGTCTAAGATAATAGATATTCCAACTTCTGTTGATGAAGATGGAAATAAAATTATTGAAGACAGTTATTCGTTATCGAATAATTATCCAAATCCTTTTAATCCCTCTACAAGTATTGAATTTTATATTCCTAACAGCAGTTATGTTTCTGTAAAAATATATGATATAACCGGAAAAGAAATTGCAGTGTTAGTAAATGATTTTATAAATGCCGGCACACACAAAATAAATTTTGATGCTGCAAATTATAATCTTGCAAGCGGTATATATTTTTATCGATTGCAAACAAACCAGTTTACTCAAACCAAACCGATGATGCTGTTGAAATAAATTTATTTTAAAAGAATTCCCATTGGGATTTCTGATGACGTGATATTATCACTTTATCATCAACATCTTTTTAGTATCTACAAAATCTCCTGCTCTAAGCTGATAAAAATATACTCCAGATGCAGGATTCTTGATGCTTGATTCCGGATTAAACTCAACTTCAAATTGTCCCGCTTCTTTCGCTTCGTTAACAAGTGTAACAACTTCTCTTCCTAAAACATCATAAACTTTTAGCGTTACAAATTGCGTACTGCTTATTGCATACTGGATACTGGTAACCGGATTAAAAGGATTTGGAAAATTTTGCTCTAAACTATATTCTTTTAGTAGCATTGTTTCATCATCAACATCAGTGAGGTTTTTCTTAACAACTACTTTTATGTTGAAATAATATGGGACATACTCAACCCATAAAGCTGGCGTATACCAATAAGCAAAATGATTCGGAATTCCTTCCGCAAATAATTGGGAGATAGATAAGATGTTAAAAAATCCTCCACTTAGAAAAAAACTGCTGTGGTTTTTGATAACAAGGGGCGTATCAAGTTTAATTGATACCATCTCTGGGTAAAATGATAGCGAATTATTAAATACTTGTTTTGTATAGATTAGTGAATCCTCTGGTAATTCTCCCAAAGAAAAAAAGAAATAATTCCAACCTGAGGTGTCAATACCTGTGGCGACAGAACAAATTACTTCCTCAATTTGATATGATTCCCAAGAATTATCCGCAAAGAATTTTACTGCTAGATTTGTTATATCGTCAACAACAATAATGGTGGTATTATAAAAAGTAGTTGTATCCGGATAAGAATAAAGTGTATCATAAACCGCTTGAGATTTTAAACCGGGAGAAAGCATCAGACAGAGGATGATACAAATAATTGAGTTAGTTTTTATAATTATTGTTTTCATTTCTTTTTCCATCAATTCCACTAAAATATAAACTTACACAAATTTTATAAGCTTCACCTCAAACGAAGTAAAATATTACATCAAAATCAAACTAAGTTTGATAATTTGTTAAACTATTTATTTGCAAAACACTGCGTAAAATCTTGTATCTCTAAACCATCACAAATAATTTAGAAGGGTTATTTTTAATAATTATTTTTCACACAATTAGAGGTTCTAAATGAGTCTCAGTCTTATCGCAAAATCAATCAAAGCCTCGCCCACTTTAAAGCTGAATGAAAAGTTTGCAATCTTAAAAGAAAAAGGTGATCCTGTAATTCATCTTGGCGGCGGGGAACCTAAAACCAAAGTACCAATGGATGCAATTCTTGCAACTGTTGCTCATGCTAACACAGGCGAAGTAAGATATGCACCTGCCGACGGCATCATTTCATTAAAGCAGGCAGTTATTCGTTATACTGAAGAATTTTATGAACGAAAAGTTAGACCTGAAAATGTTATCGCATCCAGCGGAGCTAAGCAGGCAATTATGGTTGCGCTGCAGGCAATACTAAATCCACAGGAAGAAGTACTCTTCCCCGCTCCATATTGGGTTAGCTATCCTGATATGGCAAAATTAATTGGTGCAATTCCCATTGCTGCATTACTGGAAGACGGGACATTTTATCCAAACATAAAAGATATTACAGACAGAGTTGGCTCATATACAAAAGTAGTTATTATTAACAGCCCGAACAATCCAACAGGGGCGATGTACCGCGAAGATTTTATTGCAGAAGTTGTTGAGTTCTGCGAGAAGAAAGATATCTGGCTGATAATGGATGATATTTATCACCGCTTAGTATTTGATGGTAAGAAAACAATAAACTGTTTTAAGTATGCAAAAAAGAAAGATGAAAATTCTAAGTTGATTGTTATCAACGGAGTTTCTAAACAGTATGCAATGACAGGCTACAGAATCGGTTGGGCTGTTGGAAACAAAAAAGTAATTGAAGCAATGAGCAACATTCAGGGACATCAAACTTCAGGTCCTTCTGTACTTCTTCAAAAAGCTGCTGTTGCCGCAATAAACGGAATTCAATCCGGTGTGGAAAGTTTGCGTGCTACTTTAGAAAATAATAGAAATGTTATGATTGATCTTCTCCGATCATTTGAGGGTGTTAAGGTGAATATACCTGATGGAACATTTTATTGTTTTGCAGATTTTTCTGCTTATGAAAAAGATTCAAATAAACTTTCGGAATTCTTAATTGAGAAGGTTCAAGTTCTTACTGTTCCTGGAAAAGAGTTTGGTTTAGATGGTCATTTAAGATTAAGCTACTGCGGAACAATAAAAGATATTCAGGATGGAATTGAGAGAATGAAATGGGCTCTTGATCCAAACTCACCTAATGAACTTTATATTGGCGACAGAAAATTAGTGAGGGATTGGTCATGAAATATTTAGAATTTAATACTCCTGCAACAAAACAGGCAATGGAGCTTGCATCTGATTTTAGATTGAAGAATCAGGGTTTAACTGATCTTGATCGTGTTTTCTGGAATCTACCGGATGAAGCTTTGTACGAAGAAGCTATTTTCAGAAACGAAGCAAGATTATCAAAACAAGGTCCGCTTGTAGTAAACACAGGTAAACATACTGCTCGTGCTGCGTCTGATAAATTTATTGTGCAGGAACAAAGTACAAATGATAAAATCTGGTGGGGCATTTACAATCGCCCATTCAGTTTAGAAAAATTTGATCAGTTAATGGGCAGAGTTCAATCATACTGCCAGGGTGAAGAATTATTTGTACAGGATTGTTATGTTGGCGCTGATCCTGATTACAAAATGCCAATTCGTATCATTACTGAAAAAGCATGGCACAGTTTGTTTGCAAGAAATATGTTTATCACAACAGAAGACAGAGACGAGTTAAAAAAGTTTATTCCGGATTTTACAGTTATTTGTTTACCGGGATTTAAAACCGATGCTTCAATTGATGGAACACGTGGTGAAACAGGAATTATTTTAAACTTTGCACAACGCACGGCAATAATTGCAAACTCGCTTTACGGCGGAGAGATTAAAAAATCTGTTTTCACTCTTCTAAATTTCCTCTTAACATTTGAAGATGTACTGCCAATGCACTGCTCAGCAAATGTTGGTAATGATGGCGGAGTTGCTTTGTTTTTTGGATTAAGCGGCACAGGCAAAACTACTCTTTCTGCTGATCCAAAAAGAAAACTAATTGGCGATGATGAACATGGCTGGAGTAGTGAAGGCGTGTTTAATTTTGAGGGCGGATGTTACGCAAAAGTTATTCGGCTTTCTGCGGAACAAGAACCTGAAATTTATAATACTACAAGGCGTTTCGGAACGATATTAGAAAATGTCGTTTACGATCCTGTTAGCCGATATATTGATCTTGATGATGATACGATTAGTGAAAATACGCGTAGTTCATATCCGCTTGAATTTATCCCAAACATTGTTCCTGAAGGATATGTAAGAACACATCCGAAAAATATTATCTTTTTA
>JBDTRQ010000033.1:0-2427 GCA_039931535.1 Ignavibacteriota bacterium | reverse complement strand
TTTCTTCATTTGTAAAAGTAATTCTTTTTAATGTGTTTTTGCCATCAGTACTTTGAGAAAAGATTTCTGTTGGAATCTCTGTGCGTTGCTTTAAGAAGAAAAGATTTTTACCATCTTTAGATAACTCAATATTTGTATTGAAATTTTCTTTATGGAAAAGTTCAATCTTATCATTGTTCAAATTAAGCTTATAAATTGAATTATAGATTTCATTTGCTGCGAGAAAATAAATTGTTTTGGAATCCGGAGACCAAATAAACTCATTAACAGATTTATCAAAATTATCAGTAAGGTTTTTCATCTCACTGGTTTTGCGATTAAACAATATTAAATCTTTTTTATCAGCTTCAAATCCTTCTCGCTTCATTGAAGTCCAGGCAATCCAATTCCCGTCAGGTGAATAAACAGGCTGGCAATCAACACCTTTACTTGTAGAAATTAATTTTGGAGTTTTGGTTGATGTCAAACTCAATAAATAAATTTCAATATTAGTGCTTGTGGCTTTTGTAAAAGTTGGATTTAAAGAATAAGCAACTTCGTTTCCATCGGGAGAAAAATTATACTCGTTTGAAGAACCAAGCGCGAGTGGTGGAACATCTTCTCTGTTGCCTTCTGTCAAATCAACAAAATCGCCTGCTGCAACATCGAGCAAAAACAAATGACTGCGCTTATGTCCGCGCCAATTATCCCAGTGGCGATACATTAACTCAGTAAAAATTTCTGCTTTAACTTTGCTTTCTTCTTTAGCCTTATCTTTTTGCTCATTGCAATCTTGCGTTGTACACTCAGGATAAACCGATGAAACAAATAAAATTTTCTTACCATCCGCAGACCACTCAAATACTGATGCTTTGGTAAAAATATTTGTTAACTGTTTTTCATCTGATCCATCAAGATTGCATTGCCATATTTGCCCGCCGCGGGTAAAAGCAATTGTTTTTCCATCGGGAGAAAATTTTGGTTCGCTTTCATTCTTATCGGAATTTTTTAATGCACGTAAGTTCTTACCATCAGCATCTATTAAATAAATATCTGTGTTTCCCTTATTTGCTTCGAAAGTGTAAGATGTAAATGTGTAGGCAATTGTTTTTCCATCGGGAGCAACATCGTAACTGCCGATGCGTTTCATCGCCCAAAGATCATCAACATTTATTGCTCTTTTTGTTTGAGGAAAACCTAAAAATGGGATTATTAAAAGGATAAAAAATATTTTTTTCATCAAGGCTCCGAAGTATTCTTATTGTTAAATCAAAAATAAGACTGTTAGAAGTTAAAGGCAAAGTGAGAATCCGGCTGTCTTGAGTTAATTCTGGTTGAATTAGGTATAAACGCAATAATAATCTTTCCTTTAGAGAAGGATGGTTTATGTAAATATTTTCCTTTTAATAAGGAAAGATTTATATTTGAGCAGGAGAACCAAATATGAAAGATTTATTAAAAACAATTATCAAAGATTTTCATTCTAAATCTTTACCAAATTTTATAAACAGGGATTTATCTATTCCGATAAACTCTGGCAAAACAATAAGCATTGTGGGCTCCCGCAGAGCGGGTAAAACATATTTTCTTTTTCAGTTAATTGCAAAACTTCAACTCGGTTCAGTAAAAAAAACCGATATAATCTATATTAACTTTGAAGATGAACGATTAAATCTAAAAACTGAAGATTTGCATTTAATTATGGATGCATATTATGAATTGTACCCCGATAATGACAATGAGTTGTATTTGTTTTTTGATGAGATCCAAAATATTAATAACTGGGAAAAATTTATTAGAAGACTTTACGACACAGTTACAAAAAATATCTTTATAACAGGTTCGTCATCTAAATTGTTGAGTAAGGAAATTGCTACAAGTTTACGGGGCAGATCGGTTTCTTATGAAATTTTTCCCCTTACGTTTAAGGAATATTTAAATTTCTTTAATATTGATAGCACAGATTTTCATAGCACAAGAAATAAATCCAAAATTGTAAAAATGTTTAATTCATATTTAACAACCGGAGGGTTTCCGGAAGTTGTTCACTATGATGATGAATTCAGAGCAAAGACCTTGCAATCTTATCTTGATGTTATGATTTTCCGAGATATTATTGAGCGATATGATATTTCAAATCCAATTGCACTTAAATATATTATAAAAAAAAGCATCTCTAATGTGTCTAATTATCTTTCGATAAATAAACTTTATAATGAATTAAAATCCACAGGTATTAAAGTTAGCAAGGATTCTATTTATTTATTTTTAAACTACATTCAAGATTGTTATCTGCTGTTTCTTGTTAATATCTATTCTGAATCGATAAATGTTCAGAACACAAACGATAAAAAAATATATTGTATCGATAATGGGTTGGCTAACAATGTTTCTTTTAGTTTTTCTGAGAACACCGGAAGGCTGCTTGAAAATGATGTTTACTTAAAT
>JBDTRQ010000032.1:0-14256 GCA_039931535.1 Ignavibacteriota bacterium | reverse complement strand
AATTGAGATAAAAATTATGTTATCTATTCCAAGTACAATTTCTAAAACCGTTAAAGTAAGTAATGCAATTAGCGCTTGCGGATCGGTAATCCATTCCATTTATTTTTTTCCTGTTAAAATTTGTGAGGCAAAGTTAGAAATGGATGAAATAGAAATGAAATTTTTGTGTCGCAATTACTATAAAGAAACTGGGATAAAATCTACATCCGTCAGTCTGAGCAAGGACGAAGACGGAATTCGTTATATAAATTTCCACCTGGATCTGCCTGCCGGTAGCCAAGCTTCGCTCGGTGTGAGGATTTTTTTATTGATCACACACCTCTGATGTGTGGTTACATATAGTTATTGGGGTTATGAATTTTTGTTTCAGTTTGGAATTCTAAATAAAAATGTTGTGAACAAAACCTCAACATAAAAAAGCCCTTCAAAAAGAAGGGCAATAAAAACTAGACAGAAGTGAGTGAGATTATTTATTCTCTAATTTTTTCTCTACTTCTTTTTCAACTTTCTTTTCTTTATTCATTTTATCGCAGCAAGAAGAATTATCGCCGCATTTATCTTTTTTATCCATTTTAGTTTTTGTAACAACAACTTCTTTTTCAACTGTTTCTTTTCCATTTGATAATGCAGATGTAGTGGTTGTTTCAACTTTATCACCACCGGATTTCATTGTAACTTTTTCTTGATTACATTTTTCTAATTTGGTTGTTTCGCCTTTTTCTTTAGAGCAGCAATCTTTTGATTGTGCGTTTGAGGAGAATGCAAAAACAGTTGCAAGTGCAAGAATTACAAGAAAATTTCTCATTATTAGCCTTTCTAACTATTTGTTTGATGCTGAGCAAAGGTAAAGAAAACGCAATAATTTACAAATACCAATAGTTAGATTTTTTTTAAATTTGTCCAAAATTTTCTTCAGAAATCCAACCCAATTTTCCATCAGCAAGTCTGATTTTTACCCAATTATCAACTTTATCTTCTAATCTAACTTTTAACCCCTCGTGAATCACAAATTCATCTTTGGATGAATTATCAGGCGAAGATTTTACTGTTACAAGATTTGATACAATGATTCCATCTTTAATGTTAAACTCTTTGTTCATTTTTACAGCTAATAAAATTATAACAAGAATTAGAACAGCAAAAACTCCAACACCGCTAAAGAATGAAACTCGCTGTTGTGTTGATGTTCTTGAAAAAAAGTATAAGATCACACAAAGCAGAAGTAAAATAAAACAGAAATAAACAAAAACAGTCCAACCAGAAACAGAAAGTGAAGCGAGCAGTCTTTCCCAAATATTAAAAATAAAAAACGGTGGTAGTGTTTCTACTTTATCTTTTATATTAAGTTTTGCAAGTGCAAGATTATTTTTTACATCTTCATCATTTGGTGAAAGCCTTAGTGCTTTTTCGTAATATAAAATTGCGTATCCAACTTTACCCAAACGATAATGTGCATTTCCAAGATTATAATAAAGCGATGTGCCTTCGTAACCTTGTTTGATAAGTTTATCGTACTCATCAATGGCAAGTTGGTATTGATTGTTTTTGTAGAAGTCATTCCCCTTTTGCATTACAGATTTTACATCAGCTTTTGCAATCGATAATGAAATAAAAATCATCAGCAAAATTATTTTAAAGATATCTCTTTTCATTATGTAATCGATCTTTCAATATCAATCACTACTGCTGAAAATGCGTTGTACATTTCATTCATAGCCTGCGCTGGATTTGTGGATGGTGCAAATCTTATAAACTCACATTTTTGGGCATTGGTTTTCATCTTATCAACAAGATCAGCAGAGATATTTCTTTTTGTTAATTCATCCGCAACTTTATCAAGAGTAAATTCAGATTTTGGGATATGAAATTTATCTTCAAGATATCCAAACAACGCTTGCGATATTTCCGAATAAAATAATTCAACATTATTCTGATCAAGAAGTTTTTTTGCATTCTTAAATCGTTTACGTGCAACTTTTTCAGCTTTAGAATAACGCAGCAATTGCTGATTGCCGGAAAGTTTATCCTGCTTGCGTTTCCAACCAATTAAAACAAGTGCCGCAAGTAATGGAGTAATAGATGCAACCCAGAACACTGGTTTCAATAAAAGAACTTCGCCTTGTTTTTCAATATCATCATAATTTGTTTTGATGTAACGGATATCGCTTTCAAGCTGATTTATATTTTGTTGATTCGCTAAATCATTTCCTGTACCCTGCCCCTGTTCAATAGTTACGTTAAATGATTTTGATTTAATTGTATGATATGATTTATTTTCAGGATCAAAATATGAAAACTCAATTGCTGGAATTTCACGGCTGCCGGCAATTCTTGGAATCAAAAGATACTCCGCTTTTTTTGTTCCGTTTATTTTTCCGCTTCTATTAATTTGCTCATCAATTTTTGGATCGTACTTTTCAAATCCATTTGGCAATTCAAAAGGTGGTAATTCTAAAAGTTTAATATTGCCTGAACCAGAGATATTAAATTTTAATGTAATCGGCTCATTTGTCTTAGTTTTTTGTTTATCTATCGTAGCATCAAAATCATATTTGCCAACAGCGCCTCTAAAGGATGCAGGCTTATTGTTTTCCGGAAGCGGAATTACATCAAGTCTAAGTGTATTGGATTTTGCTTGATACTCAACAACCTCAGATCGCCCAAACGGATCACCAAAAAAATCATCCCACACATTATTTGGATTTTTTTTCTTCTGAACCTGAATTGGAATTGTTAATTCAAATGGAGTTACTTCCAACTTACCGGTTTGATTTGGAAACAGCGCAGCACGTTTTAACAAGCCTACACTGTATTGCTGTCCATCAATTACTTCTCTGCCGAACGTAATGTTGCGTGCAGTTTCCAATTCTTCCGTCCAAAATCCCTGATACTGCGGCAGCTTATCAACAGACATTTGTGCGGCAATGTTTAGTCGTGTATAAAGTTTATAAGTAATCGTAACCTGCTCACCCAAATAAACTTTGTTCTTATCTATGGTAGCATGAATAAATAAATTTTTTGCAATCTCTTTGTTTGAAACTTGGCTACTTGATTCATCTTTAGGTTTTTGCGAACCTTTTACAACAGTAATTTTTATTGGATCGGTTGAAAATGTTTTATCCTCGTATTGGATTGAAGCGCTGCCGATTGTGTATGCGCCAGTTATATTAGGCAATAAAATATATGATAAAGTTAATGATGAGGATGAAACACCATTAATAATTTGCATGCTTGTAGATTGATTCGGACCCGAAAGAACTCGAAATTCTTTTAACGAGGGTGGATTAAATTTTTGTAACGAGTTAAGATTTTTTCCCTCAAAAGTAAAACGCAATTCAAATCTATCATTCTCCGCAACTTTATTATTATCAACAGTTGCAACAAATGATTGCGCTTTTCCAATCGACACAAATAAAAATAATATTCCGAATAAAACTGATTTAACCATTACCAATCTTTATCCGTTTTTTTAACCTTACCGGATTTCTTTCTCAAAATTTTCTGTAAATCCTTTTCGTTATTCTTTAACGCATCAAGAATACGCTGAGCTTCATCTTTTGAAATTTTAAATTCCTTAGGCTGCTGCGGCTGCTTGGTATTATCTTGTTTCGCGTCCTGATCTTTAGGTTGCTGATCCTGTTTATTCTGATCTTTATTCTGTTGATCCTGATTTTGGTTCTGCTGATTTTTTTGATCATCTTTTTTCTGATCATTTTTATCATTCTTGTTCTTATCGTTTTTATCCTTGTCTTTATCCTTATTCTTCAGCATCTCAAGCGCATACGATAAATTATATTTTGTGTCTTGATCATTCGGATTAAACTTTAATGCGTTTTTATAAGCCTCAATACTTTGTTCAAGTTTATTCGATTTTAAAAGTGAGTTGCCAATGTTGTGAAAAACTTTTGCACGGCTTTCATTGTCCTTAGCACTTTCAAATGCAGAGGCAAATGATTTTATAGCGTCATCGTACTTTTCTTGTTTGTAGTAAGAAGTTCCCAGATTAAAATTTGCATCAAAATTTTTTGGCGCACTTTCAACAACTTTTCTAAAATCAACTTCAGCATCAGAATATTTTTTTTCATCATACTTATCAACGCCAGCATTTAAAGTACTTCTGTTAGACTGTGCAAATCCATTAAATACAGATACAAAAACAATCAATGATGAAAATGCAAATATGTTGAAGAATCCTTTGGTGAAACTTGGTGCTTTTGTGCTTTGGTGGCTAATAGTGTTTTTTATTCTTTCGCCACTAAAACACAAAGACACAAAAACTGCACAAAGTTTATTTTTTAAAATATTTCTTATCATTTTTCTTCTGCTTCAATTCCTAATTTTTTATTCAATCTTGTAAAAAACGGCGAACGTTTATCACTGATAAAAATTTCAATCAGCAAAAGCAAAATTGCCGGTATTAAAAAGTAATAAAAACGATCTTCGTAATCAGTGACTTTTTTTACACCGAACTCAGACTGTTCAAGTTTTGACAAATCATTATAAATCTTATCAAGATAATCTTCATAATTATTTCCCTGATAATATTTTCCGTTACCGTCTTTAGCAATTTTTTTTAAGGTCGTTTCATCAAGTTTTGTTAAAATAGTTTGCCCTGTGTTATCCTGTTTAAATCCAACTTTATTACCACGATTATCGTAAACAGGAATTGGAACTCCATTTGGAGAGCCTAAACCAATGGTGTAAATCTTTATATCTTTATCAGTTGCTTCTTCAACAGCTTTGTCAATATCGCCTTCGTGATCTTCGCCATCCGTAATAATAATTATTGCTTTATCCGTTGTTGCAGAATCAAACGATTGAACAGCCATATTAATTGCTGATGCAATTGCTGTTCCCGGCTGCGGAACAGAATTAAAATCCACAGCAGATAAAAATAAATTTGCAGCGGAATAATCTGTTGTTAACGGAAATTGAATATATGCATCACCAGAAAAAATTATCAATCCTATTCTATCGCCGCGCAATTTTTGTATTAGATTTGAAATTTGATACTTTGCTTTTTCTAATCTATTTGGTTTAATATCTTCCGCCTGCATACTTCTTGAGACATCAAGTAAAATATAAACATCAATACCCGTTTGTTTTACTTCCTGCATCTTTGTTCCTACTTGCGGATTTGCAAACGCAAATATTAATAATGTTAAAGCGGTCAGTATCAAACCAAATTTTATTTTAGATTTTATTCCGCTGAAAGAATACATAATTGATTTCTGTAATTCCCTATCCGCAAACTTATCAAGTAATCTTTTTCTGTTTCGATTAAACAGAATGTATAGAACTATTAATACTGGAATCAGCCAAAGCGCGTATAAATATTCCGGATTAGCAAACTTAAACATTACGGCAGCTTCCTTAAAATTGTTTTAGATGCTAACAACTCTAACAAAAGCAAAACAAAACCTATTCCAAGCCAGCCTGCAAAAAGTTCTTTTGCATTTCTGTAAGAAGTAATTTCTATTTTAGTTTTTTCCATCTTATCAATTTTATTGTAAATATCTTCCAGCGCACGATTGTTAGTTGCGCGGAAATACTCACCGCCTGTTTGCTCTGCAATTTTTTTAAATATCGCTTCATCAATTTCAACGGGAATCATCTGATATCTTATACCAAAAGGTGTTTGCACAGGATAAGGAGCTTCGCCGCGAGTTCCAACGCCAATCGTGTAAATTCTAATTCCAAAAGTAGATGCAATTTCAGCCGCTGAAATTGGGTCAACTTCACCTGCGTTGTTTACACCATCCGTTAATAAAATTATAACCCGACTCTTTGCATCGCTGTCTTTTAATCTATTAATTCCATTTGCAATTCCATTTCCAATTGCAGTACCATCTTCAATCATTCCGGTTTTTATATCTGCTAAAAGATTTCTTAACACGGAGTAATCAATAGTAAGTGGACATTGCGTAAAAGCCTCGCGGGAAAAAATCACTAAACCGATTCTATCTGTCGTTCGTGCGCTTATAAATTTATCGATTACATTTTTTGCAGCTTCCAAACGATTTGGTTTAAGATCTTCAGCAAGCATACTACCAGAAATATCAAGCACCATTGCGATATCAATTCCTTCAGCGTTTATACTTTGTCCCGCAGAATAATTTTGCGGGCGCGAAAGTGCGATGATTAAGAAAATCAACGCAAGCATTCTTAATGCAAATGGAAGATGTCTTAATCGTTCTCTAAATGTTGCAGGAATTTTTTCAAACATTTTTAGAGATGAATAATTTATCGCAGCCTGTTTTTTTCTGCCTTTCCAAACGTACCACGTAATCAATAGTGGTATGAGCAATAAAAAGTAAAGTATCCACGGATATGCAAATGAAATATCCTTAAACATTTGCAGCCTCATCTACCGGTTCGTCAACTTCACTTTCTTTTTGAACAGACATAGTTTTCTTTACAATCTCTTTTGCTTGATTCATCATTTCAAAATTTACACTTTCAAGTGGAGTGAATTTTGCGAACTTCACTAAATCAGCATTATTAAAAAATTGAGAAGTAATATCAATTACTTTAATTCCCTGCGGATGTTTGCTTAAAAGCTTTAAAGATTCTGTTGTTGTGCGTTCTAAAGCAGGCAAACCAAATTGTTTTTCAAAATATTCACGAACGATATCTGTGATCTTTGAATGATAATCTTTTACAAATCCTTTTTGCCATAATTGTTCTTTTTCAAGTTGATCAAGTTTACGCAAAGCTATTTGGTGTGAGAGAAGTTTTTCTTCTTTCTTTTTAATAACCAATTCTTGTTTACGTTTTAAATATTTTCTATAAATAAAGTAATGTACGAACACAGAAATAATCGTTAATGCGATCAGGATGTAGATTAGAAAAGTAAAATCAAATGGTCTAATTGGCGGCTTTATATCTTTTATTTCTTCCTTAACATCTACATTAACTCGATGAACATTGAATGAAACGCTGTTTGATAAAACAGACTTTAAAGTTGAATCACCTTTTGTTCTATATTCAATTTTTATCGGTGGAATCGTTAATGCGGCAGAATCAAACCGAGATAATACGCAGATATATTTTACAGTTTTTCCGTTTTCATTTTCTTCCGCTATCGGATCTGAAAATGCAAGTACATCAATATTTTTTAATGAATCTCTAAAAAATGGATTTATGATGTAAACATTTTTATCCATTTCTAACGATAGCGAGTATTTAATCTGATCACCGATCATGTAATCAGTTGTATCGGTAGAAGCGGTTGCAGTAATCTGTTGTGGAAAAACAGAGAAACCATAAGTAAAAAACAGAATGAAGAATAATTTCCTTACCATCTTTTCTCACGTCTTTTAAAAAATTGCACCAAGGGTTGAATGTAGTTTGAGCCTGTTGTTACCTCAATTTTATCCAAACGGCTTTTAACAAAAATAGAATTGCGGATTTTTTCACTCGCTTTACGATCTGAAATCATTTGTGAGCGTACTCGTTTACTGCTTGTATCAATCCATCTTTCAGCACCAGTTTCAGAATCAACAAGCTTAACTAAACCAATATTTGGAATTTCTTTTTCGCGTCTATCATCCAAAACAATTCCAATCAAATCATGCTTTCTTCCAACGATTCTTAATATCTTTTCATATCCTTCATCCATAAAATCGGAAATTAAAAATGCGATTGATTTTTTCTTGATTGCATTATTCATGTATTCTAATGCGCCTTTAAGATTTGTTGCTTTTCCTTCAGGTTCAAAAGACAACACTTCACGAATGATTCTTAAAACGTGTTTCTTACCTTTTCTTGGCGGAACAAATTTTTCAATTTTATCTGTAAATAAAATCAAACCAACTTTATCATTATTTTTTAAAGCAGAAAAAGCAAGTATCGCACTTAATTCAGCAGCAATTCTTTGTTTGGTTTTAGAAACAGAGCCAAACATTAATGAGCCGCTTAGATCAATCATAAGCATTACAGTTAGCTCACGCTCTTCTTCAAACACCTTTATATATGGATGTCCGAATCGCGCAGTAACATTCCAATCGATGTTTCTTATGTCATCACCAAATTGATATTCGCGTACTTCGGAAAATTCCATTCCGCGTCCTTTAAAAACGGAATGATACTCGCCGGAAAAAACTTGATTAACAAGTCCTTTTGTACGAATTTCGATTTGTCTAACTTGTTTTAATAATTCTTTAGTTAACATTAAATAATAATTTCAAAATTTTAGCGGCTCAAACCTAAGTTATCTTCTTAACTCCCCTTCCTTTTAGGGAAGGGGTTGGGGGATAGGCCTTATTTATGGAACAACAACCTTGTTCAATATTTCTTGAATTACATTTTCACTTGTAATTTCTTCAGCCTCTGCCTCATAAGTTACAGCAACACGATGACGCAAAACATCTAAACAAATTGCTCTAACATCTTCGGGAATTACATAACCTCTGCGTTTTATAAATGCCATAGCCTTAGCACCGATTGCAAGATTTATTGTTGCTCTTGGAGATGCGCCATAATTAATAAGTTCTGCAAGATTATTAATCCCAAACGCTTTTGGATTACGAGTAGCAAAAACTATATCAAGAATATATTTTTCAATTTTTTCATCAATATAAACTTCGTTGAGCAAATGGCGCGCATTTAATATTTGATCCGAAGAAACAACTGGATTAACTTTTGTTTCAATCAGATTCATATTCTGTCGCATTATGGCTAACTCTTCTGCTCTTTCTGGATAGGTGATAACAACTTTAAGCATAAACCTATCAACTTGCGCTTCCGGTAAAGGATAAGTTCCTTCCTGCTCGATTGGGTTTTGTGTTGCAAGAACTAAAAAAGGTTCTTCAAGTTTAAAAGTAGATTCACCAATTGTAATTTGTCGTTCCTGCATCGCTTCTAACAAAGCACTTTGCACTTTTGCAGGCGCACGGTTTATTTCATCTGCAAGAATAAAATTTGAAAAGATTGGACCTTTACGGATATGAAAATTACCATCCTTCTGATTATAGATTTGTGTTCCAATTAAATCAGCAGGAAGTAAATCTGGAGTAAACTGGATTCTTTGAAACTTTGCTGTCATTGCTGCAGCTAAGGTTTTAATAGCAAGTGTTTTCGCAAGTCCGGGTACACCTTCAAGCAGCACATGTCCGTTGCCGAGCAAACCAATTATTAATCTTTCAACCATAACTTTTTGCCCAACAATTACTTTACCGATTTCACTTATCAGTAAATCTATAAAAGCACTTTCATTTTTGATTTTTTCATTTAATGCAACAATATCCAAAGTAGAACCTCTTTATTTTAATATTAAAAAAACTTTAGATTTAATTTTGATTAGACGCCGCTAAACTTATAAAGGTTGCAATTTTAATGCAAGATATTTTGGTCGGATAAAAACAAAAAGGACGGCAAACACACCGTCCTTTTAATAAATAGAATAATTAGAATGATCTTACTTGATTAAAATCATCTTTTTAGTAGCCGTAAAATTAGCAGAAGAAATTTGATAGAAGTAAATACCACTTGATAATGCGCTTGCATTAAAATCAACTTGGTGATTACCTGCAGAAATTTCTCCATTCAATAAAGTTGCAACTTGTTGCCCAATACTGTTAAATATTTTTAATGTAATATTTGCTTGTTCAGGTACACTAAATTTTATAACTGTACTTGGGTTAAATGGATTTGGATAATTTTGAGCTAACTCATATTTATCAACAGTTCCTGATAAATCAGAAACATCAGTTACTAAATTTTCAGCATCAAAATAAATTCCTCTTGGACCATTTGCCCAATATGCAAATGCAGATTTAAGACTGCCGCCATCACTATAAATAGCTGTAATTGGTGGATGTGTGCTTGTAATACCTTGACTATTTTGTTGATAGAGAGTTGTACCTAATCCCGTTCCAGGAGCTCCTCGTCTTACATTGATAGAATCATTTATTGTACTACCGTTGCGCTGCGAAAACATTGCGCAAAAATCTCCAATACTTCCAGTAGAGTCTGATGTTACATAGGTAAAATCTGTAGTTGTACTTGGCGTACCTCTAGTATCTAAATATAAATCCGTACTCCAGGAATCGCCTGAATTTAATGAATAATGATATTTTGCTTGCCCATCTTTAGTACAGGTTATTACCATCCTTTTATCAACACTTCTTGGGCTTTGTTTAATTGCTAATACTGGTTTTTTATAATAAATACCAGTACCAGCAGTTGTTAAATAATTAGTCGCAAAGGTTGTGCTTAAAGTCCACGGTGCAATTGTTACCCTGATTTCTGAATATGTGCTAAATACTCTTTCACTTACAATGTAAACTGAATCTGAACCAGTTGGACTTGCTTTAATTTGAGCCATAGGATATTTATCGTTGTAGTTAGAAGCGTAAATATCAAGAGTAACACTTGAATGAGTATTACCCCAATCTTGTGTCCTAAATATTCTGTAGGCAATTGTAGTATCGGCATTATTACTAAACTCTCCAACAACACACCCAAAATAAGTTAAAGAAGTATAATACTGACCATCGCTTACAGCGGATACATAGTTAAATTCACGTCCCGTTGTAGGTGATGAAAGTGAATTAAGAATATATTCATGGTTAGTTGCGTTTGGTTTAAATTGAAAATATGATAATGATGCTCCATCGTTATCATCATTTGCTGCAGAAGTGTAATAGACAATAACTCTAATAGAATCATCTGCACCACCCAGGCTTTTATCTTCAACTAACATTGATAAAGTTTCAAAATGTGCAGTGGGTGAAGAAAACCAAATTCCACCTTTATTTGTCCAAACTGCTCCTCCATCTGAAGATTTATAAACATTAATTCTTCTTTGTGTGGATGTATTTACAATTGATGCTAAATATAAATTACCGTCAGGTCCCAACTTTACGTCTAAAGTTCTAGAAAATTGAGCTCCTCCTCCTGTATCAGACGCTACTAAAACGTCACCAGGAAGCCAATCGTGTTCTTCAGGAAATACACTTCCAGTTATTGGTTCTGGTATTGGAAGATTACTTGGTGCATTTGGGGAATTAATAATCTTTACACCAGTTCGATATTGAGAATTAATAATATCATTAATTCTATTAGCCTCTTCAATATCATTATTAAGACGCGCATGCTCTAATTGATTAAGAAGTTCTTGTGGTATTTCAACATCTGGAATAACGGTTTTTGAATTTAGCCAATTGGATTCCTCTTGTGTAATTCCGTAATTAGCGGTTACACCAGATTTACTATCCGGACCAAAATCAGAATTTTGTGCAAACAAATTAATGCCTACCATAGTGGAGAAAAGAAACAAGAAAAAATACTGTGCAATTTTTTTCATTATGGACCCTTAGGTTTGTGAAACAGATATAGTTATTTAATTTTGAGTATGCTTCTCAAAAAATCTTAATGGTTTTTGTTTTTAAATCGAATAAGTTCTATAAAATAATAACTAAATTGTACGTATAAACAGAAAGTAGTAGTTAATTATTAGTGAATACAAATTTTTTAAATAATATTTCTAAAATATTTTTAGTTCTGACTTTTTATATGCTCATCAGTGCAATATTTTTTCCAATTTTGTGCCAGAATAAAAATATTGTTATCGTTTCAAATCTTAACTATAAAGGAAAAATTAACCGAAACTCATTAGACCAAATTACACTTTCGTTAAATAAGCAAGACGCTAAAAATGTCGCCTTAATTATTTCTAATCTTTCTAATTCAAGTTCTATAAATGGTTTAAATGAAATTGAAACATCATTTGCAGATTTAAAAATGCCGTTTAAAATAATTGGCGGTCATTTAAATTCGATTGAAGATGCAATTGTAAATCCAGCATTTGAGCGTAATGATTTTTTGATTCCGGATAACGATAAAATTTTAGTTGGTATTAATTCCGTAATTACTCCCAATACCGAAAAATCATTCTTACTGATCGAATCACTTAAAACAATTACAGAGGAAAATGATTTAAATAATTTTAGTACAGTTTTTATTTTTTCAAATACATCCCTAAGCCGCATTCAAAATAGTGCAGATTTACTAGGCTTGTTAAAAAATAAATTTATCTTTTCTTTTTATCCGACTGAAAAATCTTTTCTATCCCAAGTAAATTCTGTTAATAACTTTATTGAGATTGGAATTCCGCCTTCTATAAACGCCGATGAAATAAATTATTTTTTAATTGAAGAAATAGCTGATACAATTAAGATTATAAAAAAGAATAACAAAAATGATTTGATAGAAATTGCTTACTCCGTTTCTCTAAGTGAATTAAAAAAATCAAACGTAACAATTGATGAACAAATAATTGATTCAACACTCGGAAAACCATTTAGATTGGAATTCAATTCATCATCCTCATCAAAAAACTTAGTTGCAGATAACAGATTATACACAATTTTAGATAATGGTTTAATTTATCTAAATGATTTTAAGGGCAAAGAAAAATTTGTAACTGAACTTATTGGTTCAATCAAAACAAATCCGGCGATGTATAAAGATTTAATTTTAGCTTCCACATTTGAAGGAGATCTTTATTCAATAAACTCAAATAATGGAGAGGTTTTGCAAGTTGTGGGAATTGGTGAAAATATTACATCCGATATTGCACTAACTGAAATTGAAATCTCAAATTCAAAACAGATTGGCGCATTGTTAGGGACTGTAGATGGAAATGTTTTTTGTTACGATGCTTTTTCTTTTGAGCAGTTATGGAAAAACAACATTTCAAAGTTTCCTATCATTGCTGCACCACTTGTAATAAATGATAAAGTTATTTTTCTAAACTCTTCATCTTCACTCTATTGTGTAAATGCAAAATCAGGATCATTAAATTGGAAATATGAATTTGCAGGTAATCAGAACTTCTCGCAAAATAATTATCCTCTTTCAGATGGTAAAAATGTTTTTTCTATCTCATCGGATGGAAATCTTTTTGCCATTGATCTTCTGCTTGGCAAACAGAATTGGTCTGTTATTTTAAAAGAAATTTTAAATCAATTTTATATCTCAGCTGATAAACAGAAATTATTTTTATTAGATAGAAAAGGTATGATGCTAATTATTTCTGCAAAAGATGGAAAGGAAATTGGTAAAATTGATTTTAAGAAATCGGGGTTATTCTCATTTAGTATTGCCGAATTAAATGAAGAAATTTTTGTAGGATTTTCTGATGGCTCGGTTTATAATTTTAGACCTAATTTTATTAAAAAAGAATTAATATCAGCAGATCAAATCCCAATAACTTCAATAAACTTAATCAACCCAAAAGAATTTGTTGTAAAAAATATTTTTGGAAAGATTACATCTTATAAAATCAATTAGGAAAAAATGAAATCACGCTTTAAAGGAATCATCTTTGATGTTGATGGAACATTAACATTTACAAATCAACTTATTTTTGATTCGTTCAATCATATCACAAAAAAATATCTTGGCAGAGAGTATTCTGATGACGAAATAATCGCATTATTCGGACCGACCGAAGATGTAATACTTAAAGATATTTGCAAAGATGAATATGAAAATGCAAGAAAAGATTATTATGCATACTACAAGAACAATCACGAGATTGCGCGATTGTATGATGGTATTAAAGAACTGATAATTGATATTTATAATTCAGATATTTTATTATCCATCTTTACAGGCAAAGGAAGAACATCCGCATTAATAACTTTGGATGAACTTGGATTAACAAATTACTTTGATATGATAGTTAGCGGCGATGATGTTGAAAATCATAAACCTTCTCCCGAAGGAATATTAATGTTTTTAACTAAACATAATTTTGGTACCAGCGAAGTATTAATGATTGGTGATGCACCATCTGATATAATTGCAGCTAAAGAATGCGGAGTTGAAATTGCATCCGTGGTTTGGGATAGTTATGCTGTAGATGAAGTGAGAAAATTAAACAGCACAAATATTTTTCACACTGTTGATGAATTAAGAAGTTACATTTTTGAAAAATAAAAGGCTGTCTCAAAAGTTAATTTGTGTCAACCTGAACTTGTTTCAGGTTCTCATTTCATTTTAAAATCGAAGTGTTAGATTCCGAAACAAGTTCGGAATGACTGCTTTGAGACAACCTTCCATTGCATTTTTTAATGTTAAAATTTAAATGGATAGATAAATGAAATTCTCGGTTCTATTCTTTTCTGCGGTTCAAAAGAAATGATTTTATCATCATTACCGCGCACCGGAGTATAAGTCCAGCTATAAACAATTGAAACAAGAATGTACTCAACAGGTTTATATCCTGCTTCAGCAAAAAGATAAGAG
>JBDTRQ010000031.1:0-2512 GCA_039931535.1 Ignavibacteriota bacterium | reverse complement strand
ATGTTACTCGAATTTTTTTCAATCGAAACTTTTACGCTTCCTTTTGTTTCGGATTCAGAAGTTTCAGGAATTAAAATCTTACCAATCATCATTGCACCGGGGGCAGCCATAAAACTTGCACCGAGTAATTGTGTTGCAAACATTTGCTGTGCTGTAAATAAATCAACACCGTGAGAAGCTGCATAAGAACTTCCAAGAATTTGAATGTACGCTGCCATTACTCCGCCAGCAATTGTAGCCATTCCGCCAATCATTATTGTAAGCAGTTCGCTTTGTGTCATTCCTTTAATAAAAGGTTTGATCATTAAAGGTGCTTCTGTTTGTCCCACAAAAATATTTGCAGTGCAGGATAGGGATTCCGCACCGCTAGTACCCATAGCTTTTGCCATAACCCACGCCATTGCCTGCACAGCTTTTTGCATAACGCCAAGATAATAAAGTACAGACATCAAACTGGCGAAGAAAATTATTGTCGGCAGAACTTGAAATGCGAAAAAGAATCCGAGATTGCCATCGTTGCCAGGGGCGAGTGCAAGATTACCAAAAACAAATTTTGCGCCTTCGGTTGTAAAGTTTAATATCAAAACAAAAACGTAGCTAACAGAATTAAAGAAATCTTTTGCCCAGCCAAGTGGAAAAAAGAATGAGCGAAGTGAATCACCGCGAAGGATAAGTATTGCAAAAAATATTTGCAGTGCAAAACCGGAAATAACCAAACGCCAATTTATTTTCTTTTTATTGTTGGATATTAGAAATGCAATTCCGATTAACAATGCTAAGCCAAAAATTCCGCGAATGAATGATTCGAAATTCATTATTTGCTTTCTTCAGTTGGGATGTAATGACATTTGCGGCAGCGTGCTTCGTACAAATCTGCTGCACCAACAATCACTCGTTCCAAAGATGCAGTTTTTCTTTGCGTTCTGTCTGCAGGATTTCCGCACTCAACACAAATTGCTAAGGTTTTTGTGATGTATTCTGCAACGGAAAGTAATTGCGGAATCGGTTCAAAGGGTATTCCGCGGTAGTCCATATCTAAACCAGCAACAATAACTCGCTTGCCATTATCAGCAAGTTTGTTACAGACATTAACTATATCATTTGAAAAGAACTGCGCTTCATCAATTCCAATTACTTGTGCATCTTCAACTAAATCTAAAATTTCGTTTACGTCTTTAATCAAAACAGAGGGAAGAGATTGCTCGCTGTGTGATACGATAGAGTTGTTGGAATATCTTGTATCAATTATCGGTTTGAAGATTACAACTTTTTGCTTTGCGATTTTTGCTCGGCGTAATCTGCGGATAAGTTCTTCAGTTTTGCCGCTGAACATGCAGCCTGTAATTACTTCTATCCAACCTGAATCTTTTGGTACTGCGTGTGGTTTTGGTTCCATACTATTTATTTAAATCCTTATCCCCAAAAGCAAATGGTAATAATTCTGATGTTTTAAAAACTTTATATTCTTCTTTCCCGTTTGTGCAGATTATATCAATCTCTCCGCAGTGGTCAAAAATTATTTGTCGGCATGCGCCGCAAGGAGTAATGTAATCCGGAGAATCACTTGCGATTGCGATTGCTTTAAATTTTCTTTTACCTTCAGAAATGGCTTTGAAGATGGCTGTACGTTCTGCGCAAATAGTTAAACTAAAAGTGCTGTTCTCAACATTGCAACCGGTGTAAACTTTGTCATCTTCGGTTAAAAGTGCGGCGCCAACGTGAAAGTTGGAATAGGGTGGAAGCGCATTTACTTTTGCTTCAACTGCTTTGTGTGCTAATGTTTTATAATTCATAATTTTATTTGGAAAAATATTCTTTAAATGTTTTATTTCAAATTATAAATTAAAGTCATTTCGAATCCCGATTTCAATCGGGTGAGAAATCTGTGCTCAATTTTGTCAAAGATTTCTCAGTCGGGAAGGAACCCTCTTTCGAAATGACTTTTATCTATTCTTTATAATCATATAAAAAGTTGGAGTAAAATATTTATTTACAACTCTGAAATTATCATTAGCGATTTTATTTATAATCCAATCTATTTTTAGTGATTTGCAAAAGATAATTAATTTAAGATGAAAACCACTCCAAACAATTCCTTTATTGCCTTTAAATAATTCCTGAACAGAAAATTTAGTTTGAAGTGAAAACTTAAAATCATTTAGAAAAATATTTTTTATATCCTTTAAAGATAAAAGCTGCGCAATATCAGTGCGGTTATAATCAGCTTTACGGAAATGTTTAAGAAAATATTTTTTAATTGATTTGCGTTTTAATATTGAAATAATTGGTAAACCAATCTTTTTTGTAGTAAAAGTTAGTGTAATAATTTGGTTTTTAACTTTTGAATTAATCAAAGGATTACTGCAAAAAATTTCACTTCCACACTTTTCTTTTCTATTTTCGGTGGAGTGTCCGCAGTAACTTTTTTTACCGTCACTCTGATTTCTTCACTAATGGTCAAAAGCCGTTGCACTTCTTCAAGTGTCGCATTATACAAATCTGTGTCCTGTGC